>CAYXGE010000013.1:29010-32221 GCA_964464435.1 uncultured Methylophilaceae bacterium | reverse complement strand
CAAACACCACCATAAGGATTTTTGCGGGGTTTTAAGCGGCACAACATAAAACAAGCGTGATGAAAACCACGGCAAGTTAGCTAGCAATAAAGCCAGCGCGAGTAATACAAGATTAATCACGATTTATAAACTACTGAGAATAGCATTGCCACAAACAGCCATGAGTGGTTGCGGCATGAGACCTAAGGCTAGTAAGGCAAAAGCATTTAAACTAAGCACTAATTTAACACTGCCAGACGCCACAATTGGCGCATGGTCTTGCGCATCATCAAAGTACATGAGTTTAACAATACGTAAGTAGTAAAACGCGCCAATGGCCGCCATGAGCACGGCAAATATTACTAAGCTTACAAAGCCTGCTTGCATAGCCGCCTGTAGCACCACAAATTTGGCATAAAAGCCCACGGTTGGCGGTACACCTGCCATTGAGAACATGGTAATAAGCATTAAAAATGCATACCACGGGCTACGTTGGTTAAGGCCTTTTAAATCGCTGAGTTGTTCTGCCTCAAACCCTTTGCGAGTGAGTAGCAAGATAATGCCAAACGCCGCCAATGTCATGAGCACATAAGCTGAAATATAGAACATGGATGAAATCACGCCATTTGGGTTTGTAGGCGAGTAGCTTAAAAAGCCTAATAATAAGAAGCCAATATGCGAGATGGTGGAATACGCCAACATACGTTTAAGGTTGGTTTGCGCAATAGCGGTGACATTACCAATTACCATAGACAATACTGCCATGATGATGAGCATATCTTGCCAATCAGCCACTAATGGGTAAAGCCCTTGAATGAGCAATCTAAATGTAAGTGCATAACCTGCAAATTTAGGCACTGAGCCCACAAACATGGTGATGGCGGTTGGCGAACCGTGGTACACATCTGGCACCCACATTTGAAACGGTACTGCGCCGAGCTTAAATGCAATACCAGCCACAATAAACACCAAGCCCAAAATAAGCACCATATGGTTTTGGTTAGGGTTAAGAATAGTATTGGCGATTTGCGAAATATTTAAGCTGCCAGTAGAGCCATAAATCATAGACATGCCGTACAGCAACATACCAGAGGCCAGCGCACCCAATACAAAGTATTTCATGGCGGCTTCAGTGGCACGTGGGTTGTCTCTATCGAGTGCGACCAAGGTATACATGCAGAGTGAAAGCAACTCTAAGCCCATATACAGGGTTAATAAAGTTTGGCCTGACACCATAATCATCATACCTGCTACAGCAAATAGCACTAGAGCGTAGTATTCACCACGGTACATATTGCGCTCAATTAAGTACTGTCTGGTGTAAACAAACATAATAAAGGTACTGAAATAAATCATCAGTTTTAACATGTCTGCAAGCGGGTCATCCACAAACATTTCACTAAAGGCATAACCTACCCCGCCAGTTGAAGTTTTAATGGTAGCAATGGCTGCCGCACCTAAGGTAGCGATTGAAAGCACATACACCCAAATGCGTTGGCTTGGTTTTAGAAATAAATCCAAAATGAGAATGAACATCGCCATACCCAAGATAATCATCTCAGGTAGTGCAGACATTACATCGTTAAAAATTGGTGACATGCGTTTTTATACCCTATAAAACACCAGCTATTTTGCTGTGCGATAAATGCATTAATAATTGGTCAACTGAGGCGTGTGTCATATCAGTTAATGGTTTTGGATAGATACCTAGCGCCAAAACTAAAATTGCCAGTACAGCTAGAATAGCAAACTCGCGTCTATTAATATCAGTAAGCTCTGCTACATGGTGATTAGCCACCGCGCCAAAGAACACACGTTTAGTCATCCATAAGGTATAGGCGGCACCAAAAATTAAGGTAGTAGATGCGAGTACGGCATACCAAAAGTTGACTTGTAGGCTACCCAATATCACCATAAACTCGCCCACAAAGCCTGATGTACCTGGCAAGCCAGCATTAGCCATGGCAAACAGTACTGCAAAGGCAGCAAACACTGGCATGGTGTTGACGACACCACCGTAATCGGCAATTTGACGTGAGTGTACACGGTCGTACAGCACGCCTACGCACAAGAACATGGCGCCTGAAATAAAGCCATGAGACATCATTTGCACAATAGCGCCTTCCATGCCTAATGGGTTAAAAATAAACATGCCTAGCGTGACAAAACCCATGTGAGAGATTGAAGAGTACGCAATCAGCTTTTTCATGTCTTTTTGTACTAAGGCCACTAAAGCAATATACACCACGGCAATGAGCGACAATGTAATCATAAAACCTGCAAGGTGGTGTGAGGCATCTGGCGCAATAGGCATGGCAAAGCGTAAAAAGCTGTAGCCGCCCAATTTAAGCGCAATTGCCGCCAACACGACTGAACCGCCAGTAGGTGCTTCAACGTGGGCATCGGGCAACCAAGTATGCAACGGCCACATCGGCACTTTGACCGCAAACGCCATAAAGAAGGCAATAAAGATATAAATTTGCACATTAAGCGTCATGGGCAAACTGTAATAATCAACAATTTCAAAGCTGTTGGTTTGGTGATACATATAGACAAATGCCACCAACATTAGCAATGAGCCAAGTAAGGTATACAAGAAGAATTTGATGGTGGCGTACACGCGATTTGGCCCACCCCAAATACCAATCACCAAGAACATGGGAATCAACATCGCTTCCCAAAATACATAGTACAAAATGGCGTCTAGCGCACTAAATACGCCTATCATGAGGCCTGACATTATTAAAAATGCCGCCATGTATTGTGCTACACGTTTTTGAATAACTTCCCATGCGGCCACTACAACAATGACTGTAAAAAAGCTGGTAAGAATAATCAGCGGAACTGCGATACCATCAACCCCTAAGTGGTAATTGATATTGAATGTTGGAATCCAACGGTAGGCCTCTTCAAACTGAAATCCAGCCTCACTATAGTTAAAACCTGTGATTAAGGGTACGGTTACCAAAAAGCTGACAATACTACCAAGCAAGGCTAACCAACGTGCCGCATTTGCATTTTTATCGCTACCTGTAAATAGCACGATGATGCCGCAAAGTACTGGCACCCAAATCGCAAGACTAAGAATATGATGTTCTAACATTTATATCTTCATGAAGAAAGTAAGCAATAAAAACACGCCAATAATCATAGCAAAGGCATAGTGATAAATTAAACCAGATTGCAAATGGCGAATAATGCCTGAAATACGTCCGATTAAGTTTGCAGTGCC
>CAYXGE010000013.1:0-28910 GCA_964464435.1 uncultured Methylophilaceae bacterium | reverse complement strand
CGGAATGAGTAAAACGCAGTGACAAAAACGCCAGCCATCACCGCAAAATAGGCAAAACCGCTGCCCGGAATGTGTGACAAAGCCACCGCTTCAATAATTGAGTCTTTTGAGTAAAAGCCTGAAAAGAAAGGTGTACCGATTAAGGCAAGCGAGCCAATGAGTGAAGTAATCCATACGATTTTCATGTGTTTACGCAAGCCACCCATATTGCGAATGTCTTGGTCATGGTGCATCGCCATAATCACGGCACCTGCGCCTAAGAATAACAAGGCTTTAAAAAACGCGTGGGTCATAAGGTGAAAAATGGCCACTGAATAGGCTGATACACCTAAAGCCACTGTCATATAACCTAGTTGGGATAAGGTTGAATACGCGACTACACGTTTAATGTCATTTTGAATAATGCCTAAGAAGCCCATAAACAAGGCTGTTATTGCACCTATTACTAAAACTGTAGATAGCGCTGTAGTAGATAACTCAAAAAGTGGTGACATACGTGCCACCATAAAAATACCTGCGGTTACCATTGTTGCGGCGTGAATCAAGGCTGAAATTGGGGTTGGGCCTTCCATTGAGTCTGGAAGCCACACATGCAATGGTACTTGCGCTGATTTACCCATAGCACCCACAAATAGCAAAATACAGGTTACGGTCATCAACGACCATTCAACACCAGGAATTAAAGTAATTTTGGCATCTGCAAATTGCGGTGCAATAGAAAACACGGCGGCATAATCAAGACTACCTAAGTGATACAACACCAAACCTATGCCTAATAGAAAGCCAAAGTCACCTACACGGTTAACCAAAAAGGCTTTTAAATTAGCATAGATAGCAGTTGGGCGGGTAAACCAGAAACCAATGAGTAAATAGGACACTAAACCCACAGCTTCCCAGCCAAAGAACAACTGCATAAAGTTGTTACTCATGACCAACATGAGCATGGAGAAAGTAAATAACGATATGTAGCTGAAGAAACGGTTATAGCCAGGGTCATCTTTCATGTAGCCAATGGTATATACGTGCACCATGAGTGATACAAAAGTCACCACTAACATCATGGTTGCAGTGAGTTTATCTACCAAGAAACCGACTTCAAAACTGACATTGCCGCTGGTTAACCATGTGTATACAGTGCCGTTATAAACATGCCCAGCTAAGGCATCATTAAAAACTACAACAGAAAGTGCAAATGATGCCGCCACCCCTAAAATAGTGAGAGTATGTGCAATGGCTTTTGGTAATACTCTTGAAAATAGGCCAACGACCGCCGCTGCAAATAATGGCAGCAAAGGAATTAGCAAGTAAATTGTTTGCATATTGCTCAAGGTTAACCCTTCAAACTATTCATATCATCAACGTTAATGGTGCGTAAATTTCTAAACAGCACCACTAAAATTGCTAAACCAATGGCAGACTCTGCCGCCGCAACTGTAAGAATAAAAAACACAAACACTTGGCCTGCCAAATCATTAAGATAATGTGAAAAGGCGATAAAGTTTAAATTCACAGCTAGTAACATCAACTCAATTGCCATTAATACAATAATGACGTTTTTACGATTGAGGAAAATGCCAATGACGCTAATAGCAAATAATAAAGTGCCCAAAATGAGGTAATGTGAAAGACCGACCATTACGCCTTTTCCTTTCCATTATCTGATGTTTGCTCTGGCACTTCATGCTCTGAGGGCATACTGACCATACGAATACGGTCTGCGCGTTTTACCTTCACTTGTTCAGCAGGGTTTTGTGATTTTGTATCTTTACGGTCACGCAGAGTGAGTGCAATTGCAGCAATAATCGCCACCAGCAACACCACTGCAGCTAATTCAAACGGCAATAGGTATTGGGTATACATAACACGACCCAACTCAGCAGTATTGCTGTAGTCAGCGCCATGCACCACAGGGGTAGTGGCTAAAGTATGTGGCGTGTTTAAAATAAGCACCATTTCAACCGCCATTAAAATACCTACAGGCAATGCTACAGGCAGGGCTTTCCAAAAGCCTTCACGCATTTTGTCGATATTGATATCCAACATCATCACCACAAACAAGAATAACACCATCACCGCACCTACATACACCAAGACTAAAGTGATTGCTAAGAACTCGGCTTCAAGTAACAACCAAATACCTGCTGCAGTAAAAAATGCAAGAACAAGATAAAGTGCGGCATGCACAGGATTACGTGCTGTAATCACTCGCACGCCAGCCGCCAATAATATGGCTGCTAAAAAATAAAATACGTAATCTTGAAACATCATAGGTTTAGCTACGTCCTGTTTTTCCGTCTATGTTCTATTGTTATCTAAATTTTGCGTCTTCACTACGGTCAGCGGCAATCTGCGCTTCATACTTATCACCCACTGCTAGCAACATTTCTTTGGTATACAGTAAATCACCGCGTTGCTCACCGTGATAATCAAATACACGGGTTTCTACAATCGAGTCTACTGGGCAAGATTCTTCGCACATGCCACAGAAAATACATTTCGTTAAATCAATATCGTAACGGGTAGTGCGACGCGTATTGTCCTCACGTTGCTCAGACTCAATGGTAATCGCCATGGCTGGACATACAGCCTCACATAATTTACAAGCAATACAACGTTCTTCACCGTTAGGGTAACGTCTTAATGCATGCAAGCCTCTAAAGCGTGGTGACATAGGCGTACGCTCTTCAGGGAACTGCACGGTAATTTTAGGCGCAAAAAAGTATCTGCCAGTGAGCGCCATGCCCTTAAGCAACTCAACGAGCATTAAGCTAGATAAAACTGTTTTAATTTTGCTGAACATGTCTTATCACCTAGTGAAATAAATATGCCAAACTGGTTTGCATCATACCGCCCACAAACACAATCCATACAATAGTAATTGGAATAAATACTTTCCAACCTAAACGCATGATTTGATCATAGCGATAGCGTGGGAAAGTGGCTCTAAACCATAAGAAGCAAAACAACAAGAATGCCACTTTTAATAACAACCAAATAAAGCTATCTGGTAAGAACGATACTGGTGATAACCAACCGCCTAAGAACATTAAAGCAGCAAGCATGGTGACTAAAATCATATTGGCATATTCTGCCAAGAAGAATACTGCAAACGCCATACCTGAATACTCTACGTGAAAGCCCGCCACAATTTCTGACTCACCTTCAGCGACGTCAAATGGTGCGCGATTGGTTTCTGCTACTGCACTAATAAAATAAACAATAAATAATGGAAATAATGGCCAAATGAACCATTGATGTGCACCGCCTGCCTGAGCCAATACAATCTTACCTAGGTTTAAGCTATTAGCGCACATCAGCACACCAACTAAAGCAAAGCCCATGGCAATTTCATAAGACACAATTTGCGCCGCAGAACGCAATGAGCCAAGAAATGCATATTTAGAGTTAGATGCCCAACCAGCAATAATCACACCGTAAACCGCTACAGAGGTCATGGCTAGAATATAGAGCAAACCTGCATCAACATCAGCCAGTACCATATTTAAATCAAACGGCACTACCGCCCAAGCCGCAAAGGCTGGCGCAATTGCCAATACTGGGCCAATTAAAAATAGGGCTTTATTAGAGGCGGTTGGAATAATGATTTCTTTTGTTAGCAGCTTCAGGCCATCTGCAATCGGCTGCAACAAGCCCCAGTATCCAACGCGATTAGGGCCAATACGCACTTGCATATAACCAATGACTTTACGCTCGGCCAAGGTTAAGTAGGCCACCGCACCCATTAAAGGCGCAACAATTAACACAATCTTAATCAGCGTCCATAAGGTCAGTGAAACTTGAGGCCAATACGCACCAAAAACGCTTGCGCCTATATTGAGCAAAGGTTGAAAGAGCTCCATCATGCTTTCACTACCTCAATATCGCCCATGAGTTCACCTAGCGATGCAGTAGCTGGGTGACCGCCCGCAATGCGTACACAATTTCTTGCAACACGATTATCCAATACTGCAGTCAGCTTTGCTGAACCACCGGCTTGCTTAACGATCACTTCATCGCCATCCACTAAACCTAGTTTTTCTAACTGTTCTGCATTCATTCCTGCAATTGGGGTTTGCATATACTTAATTTTTTGCAAGGTAGGTGAACGACGGACAATAGGATCGGTATGGTAAAGCGAGACCTCACCAATGCGTTGCAACTTGTCTGTTTTGATAATCACTTGAATATCAATCAACTCAAGCAAGTTGTTGTTGAGGCTACGCCATACCACTGCTGAAGGTTTCTCACCACCAAAGATTGCGTTTTTTACTTGCTCACTACTATCAAATTCAAAGCCACTTAGACCTAAGGTATTAGCGAGAACCCGTAATACTTTCCAACCTGGACGACATTCTCCTAAAGGCTTAGTAACTGCAGCAAAACTTTGTACACGGCCTTCCATACTCATAAAAGTGCCAGATGTCTCTGTAAATGGCGCAATCGGCAATAACACATCGGCATCATCCAATGCTTCTGATTTATACGCAGTTAAAGCCACCACACATTCCGCTTTGGCAATCGCTTTTTTAGCTGCCAATGCACTATACATATCTAACTCAGGCTCAATATTGACGAGCAGATAGGCTTTGCGAGGATTTTCTATCATGTCCTTCACATGCAAACCACCTTTGCCCGGTAAAGCGCCTATCAGGTGTGCGCCTGTACTGTTTGCATGAGAAGCAAGTAAGCCAAAATCTGCACCAGATAGGGATGCAATTGCCTCAGCCAAACTATATAACTCTGTAAATCTAGGGTTGTATTGAGCAATATTACCTAAGAAAATCGCTGTTTTAGGGCTAATTAAATCGTAATCTTTACCATGACCTGCAAGGCTTTCCGCCATAGCTTGCGTGTTATCCCAAACATTCACAGAATTGAGTAAGTCATTGAGCGACTGTGGTAAACATAATGAAATACGTTGCAGGCCCGCCATTGCTTTAAGAATTTGCGCCATCACATTCACCATATTATTGGGTGATGTAATGGCACGATGCGTGACTTTCATTAATGGGTCATCGTTAAGCGGGTTTACAAATGACAGCTCAGCACCTTTTGCAACCGCTTTACGAATACGGTGGGCAATGAGTGGATGCTCATTGCGAAGGTTGCTACCAACAATCAAGATACGGTCTAAGTTCTCAATATCAGGAATGTCACAACCTAACCATGGCGTTCCTGTGCGTTTGCCGTCCATTCTAAAATCGGTATGACGCAAACGATAATCCACATTTTGACAGCCTAAATCATTAGCGATTTTTTTTGCTAAATAGGTTTCTTCCATGGTGGAATTTGGCGATATAAGCACGCCAAGTTGTTCAGCCCCATCAGCATTCACAATGTCTTTTAGTTGACCAGCGGCATACTCTAACGCGGTTTTCCAATCAGTTTCGTGCCATTCACCATGATGTTTAATCATCGGCACTTTTAAACGGTCTGGACTATTTAAGCCTTCATAAGAGAAACGATCTCTGTCTGATAACCAGCATTCATTAATGGATTCTTTTTCACGAGGTAACACGCGCATGACTTTGCCATCTTTAATGTGCGCTTCAATATGCGAACCAAGACCATCATGCGCTGCAATCGTTGGACGGCGAACCAACTCCCAACTTCTTGCGGTATATCTAAATGGTTTACTTGTAAGCGCACCCACTGGACACAAGTCAATAATATTGCCTGACAGCTCAGAGTTTACAGATTGATCTACATAGGCAGTAATTTCAGCATGCTCACCACGACCTACCATACCAAGTTCCATCATGCCACCAACTTCTTTTAAGAAGCGGACACAACGGGTACATTGGATACAGCGTGTCATATCAGTAGAAATCAATGGGCCGATATTTTTGTTAAGCACCACACGTTTTTCTTCGGTATAGCGCGAACCGCAACCACCAAAACCAACGGCAATGTCTTGCAAATCACACTCACCACCTTGGTCACATATTGGACAATCTAAGGGGTGATTAATGAGTAAAAACTCCATCACGCTTTTTTGCGCTTCTACTGCTGATTTAGAGCGTGTAAAAATCTTCATGCCATCGGCAACTGGGGTTGCACATGCAGGTAATGGTTTTGCAAATTTCTCAACTTGCACCAAACACATACGGCAATTAGCCGCTACGGACAGTTTTTTGTGGTAGCAAAAGCGCGGAATTGCAATACCAAGTTTATCCGCAGCATCAATAATCGTGGTGCCGTGATCGACTTCAACTTGCTTGCCATCAATTTCAATATTTAACATAGCTATTTACCTGTCACCATGGACTTACCATGTTGAATGTAATATTCAAATTCTGGTCGGAAATGTTTAACAAAACTTAATACTGGCGTAGCGGCAGCCTCACCCAAAGCACAAATGGTTCGGCCTGCAATATTTTGACTCACACTGGTCAGTAGCTCTAAATCTTCCATTTTGCCTTGACCATCTACGATACGTTTAACAATCCGATATAGCCAACCAGTGCCTTCACGACATGGCGTACATTGCCCACAAGACTCTTCATAAAAGAAGTAACTTAAACGCTTTAGCACTTGTACCATGCAGGTGGTTTCATCCATCACTATCATTGAACCAGCACCCAAACTTGAACCTGCTTTTGATAAGCCTTCATAGTCCATAGTGGCGCCCATGATGGCAGACGCCGGCATGACTGCAGTTGATGGTCCGCCTGGAATCACGGCCTTTAGTTGCCGACCTTTCCAAATACCCCCAGCCATCTCTAATAATTCAGTGAAGGGCATACCCATTTTTACTTCGTAGTTACCTGGTTTTTCAACATGACCAGATACTGAAAATAATTTAGTACCGCCAGAATTAGGCACACCTAAATCTTGAAAAGCTTGCCCGCCATGCTGCAAAATCCATGGAATTGAAGCATATGACTCGGTATTATTAACGTTGGTAGGTTTACCAAAAACCCCATAACTGGCTGGAAATGGTGGTTTAAAACGCGGCTGGCCTTTTTTACCTTCAATGGATTCTATGAGTGCGGTTTCTTCACCACAAATATAGGCTCCGTAGCCATGCACTGCATACAAGTCAAAACTAAAATCAGTGCCAAATAAATTCTCGCCTATAAACCCTGCTTTACGCGCTTCTGCTAGAGCAGCTTCAAACAATTCATACTCATGCCAAATTTCACCGTGTATGTAGTTATATCCAACACGAGCACCAAGTGTATAGGCGGCAATGGCCATGCCCTCAATCAGTTGATGTGGGTTATAACGAATAATGTCACGGTCTTTAAATGTTCCCGGTTCACCTTCATCAGAATTACAAACAAGGTATTTTGTGCCATCAAAATAGCGTGGCATAAAACTCCACTTTAATCCTGTTGGGAAACCTGCACCACCACGACCACGCAAACCAGACAATTTCACTTGGCTAATAATATCGGTCGCTTTAACTTTTTGCGTCACAATGCGCTTCAATTCTGCATAGCCACCCAATTTAATATAGGTCTCAATGCTAGCAGGGTCAGGATGCGCAATAGTGCGCAAAGACATCAACGTTTCTTTAGGGTGCGGATTTAGCATTAAAGACATTACTTAAGCTCCTTTAATAACTCATCCACTTTTTCAACGGTTAAAAACTCATGCATTTGGGTATTATTGATATGCAATAACGGCGCTCCACCACATGTTCCCATGCATTCACCTTCTTTTAGGCAAAATTTACCATCTGGCGTAATTTCATTAAAACCTATGCCCAATTTATGCTGCAAATGTTCAACAATGGTATCTGCATCACGTAACATGCATGAAATATTGGTACATACCGTGATTTTATATTTGCCGACTGGTGCCAAATCATACATATTGTAAAAAGTTGCCACTTCCATCGCAGCAATTTCTGGCATGCCTAAATATTGCGCTACCTCAGAAATACTTTCTTTTGATAACCATCCGCGCTCCATTTGCACAATACGCAAGGCAGACATCACCGCTGCCTGACGTTGGTCAGCAGGGTATTTAGTTAATTCATACTCAATTTTTTCAATCGCTTGTTGGCTTAGCATCACTTACCTATCTATTTCGCCGAACACAATATCTTGCGTACCAATAATGGCCACCAAATCTGCAATCATATGGCCTTTGGTCATTTCATCCAAAGCCGCAAGATGCGGGTAACCTGGCGCACGAATTTTCAATCGATAAGGCTTATTAGCCCCATCTGAAATCATATATATCCCAAACTCACCTTTTGGATGTTCCACTGCCGCATACGCTTCACCTTCGGGCACATGAAACCCTTCAGTAAATAACTTGAAGTGATGGATTAAATCTTCCATATTGGTTTTCATGCGCTCACGATCTGGTGGCGCCACTTTGTTATTGTCTGAGATTACTGGGCCTGGATTTTTACGCAGCCAATCAATACATTGCTTAATGATACGGTTAGATTGACGGAACTCTTCTATCCGCACCAAATAACGGTCATAACAATCACCATTCACACCTACTGGAATATCAAAATCTAATTTATCATAAACCTCGTAAGGTTGTTTTTTGCGTAAGTCCCAAGCTATACCCGATCCACGAATCATCGGGCCAGTCATGCCAAGCGCAAGTGCACGCTCAGGCGTTACCACACCAATGCCAACAGTACGTTGCTTCCAAATACGGTTATCGGTGAGCAGAGTTTCATACTCATCTACATAAGCAGGAAAACGATTAGTAAAGTCTTCAATAAAATCCAGCAATGAGCCTTGACGATTTTCATTCATACGTCCAATGGCATTGGCATTATGGATTTTTGAAGCTTCATACTGGGGCATGCGATTTGGCAAATCACGATAAACACCACCAGGACGGTAATAAGCCGCATGCATACGTGCGCCAGAAACAGCCTCGTAGCAATCAAATAAATCTTCACGCTCACGGAAAGCGTATAAGAATACAGTCATCGCCCCAACGTCCAATGCATGCGCGCCTAACCATAAAAGATGATTAAGAATACGCGTAATTTCATCAAACATGACGCGAATATATTGAGCTCTCAATGGTACTTCTATGCCCATCATGCGCTCTATTGCCATAACATAAGCATGCTCATTAGCCATCATCGATACATAATCTAATCGATCCATGTATGGCACGGATTGTAGATAGGTACGGTTTTCAGCTAACTTTTCAGTAGCGCGATGTAAAAGACCAATATGTGGATCTGCCCGCTGAATGACTTCACCGTCTAACTCAAGCACTAAACGCAACACACCATGCGCAGCAGGATGTTGTGGGCCAAAATTCATGGTGTAATTTCTAATCTCAGCCATTATGGAAACCTTCATCACGAATCACACGTGGCACGTTATTTCTCAGTTCAATAGAAACAGGTTGATACACCACACGTTGTTGCGCAGGGTCGTAACGCATTTCAACATTACCAATCATAGGGAAATCTTTACGGAAAGGATGACCAACAAAGCCGTAATCTGTGAGCAAGCGACGTAAATCTGGATGACCTTCATACATAATGCCATATAAATCAAAAGATTCACGCTCAAACCAGTTAGCTACAGGCCAAACATCAACAACGGTTTTTAACACAGGAAAATCATCATCTTCTGCAAATACAGTTAATCGAATACGATGATTTAAGGTTACAGATAGTAAATGGTAAACAGTCGCAAATCGCTGACCTTCCCAAGTACCGTCTCGGTATTCAGAATAATCTACGCCGCATAGGTCAATTAACTGTTCAAATTTCAACCCTGCGTGGTCACGCAATATGGTACAAACTTCAAGCAAATCAGATGCTTTGCAATGAATAGTGAGTTCATCAAGCGTAATGACTTGTTTTGTCAACTTACCAGATAAGGCTTGTTGCACTGTTTCATTCAATTTTTCTAAGCGCGTTGCCATTGTTGTTATCGTGCTCTTTTCAATCTTATGTTTAGTTATCTAGCAATTGTATTAGTGCGTTTAATTTTGTTTTGTAACTGGATAATGCCATATAGCAAAGCCTCAGCGGTTGGCGGACATCCTGGCACATAGACATCCACCGGAACAATGCGATCACAACCGCGGACGACTGAGTATGAATAATGATAATATCCACCACCATTGGCGCACGAACCCATTGAAATGACCCAACGCGGCTCTGCCATTTGATCATATACCTTACGTAAAGCAGGCGCCATTTTATTTACCAATGTTCCTGCGACTATCATGACATCAGATTGGCGGGGACTCGGACGAAACACGATACCAAAACGGTCTAAATCATATCTTGATGCGCCGGCGTGCATCATTTCTACTGCACAGCAGGCCAAACCAAAAGTCATTGGCCACAAAGAACCCGTACGCGTGTAGTTAATTACCGTATCAAGCGTGGTGGTGACAAACCCTTTTTCAAGAACGCCTTCAATTCCCATGTGCTATTCCCAATTAAGGGCACCTTTCACCCATTCATAGATAAAGCCAATGACTAAAATCGCCAAAAACACCATCATTGCCCAAAAGCCAAATGCCCCAATTTCCCTTAATGCAACAGCCCATGGAAATAAAAAAGCAATTTCTAGATCAAATAAAATAAATAAAATGGCGACTAGATAGTAGCGCACATCAAATTTCATACGGGCATCTTCAAATGCTTCAAAACCGCATTCATAAGGTGAATTTTTTTCTGAATCAGGACGGCTGGGCGAGACAATTTTACCCAACACAATAGGACCAACACCGACAGCGAGACCGACCGCGATAAATAACAGTATTGGAAAATAATTTTCTAACAAGCTGAGGTCTCCAACTATTTCAAGTGGGCAATTAAAGAAACAATAAAAACATAACGTATTTGAGTTTACCCATGAAATATGACAATTAAATTGCTAATTAAAAGGGTAAATCCATATTTAATTTGCTGTTGAGACAAATCTAAACAAATCTTGTTCCAATATTTTTTTAAAAAGTTCGCGTCTTATCAGGACATCAACTTTTAGGCAATTTTGGTGCCGACGGAGAGACTCGAACTCTCACGACTTTCGTCACAGCCACCTCAAGGCTGCGTGTCTACCAATTCCACCACGACGGCTTATTTTAATTTCACCACTTACGTGATGATTTAAGTAATTTGATTATTTTGGAATCTCTTGTACTGGCGAAGCAGGCAATGCAGGCTTCACTTGGTCTTTTTTATCAGCGCCTTTTTTAGCCATTTCACCGATACGTGATTTTACAACACTTTCACCGTCTTCGCGATGACTAGACATATATGCAAGGGCAATACTGGTACTAAAAAATATCGCCACAAACACGGCCGTTGCACGACTCATAAAATTTGATGATCCACTCACGCCAAACAGGCTACCTGAAGCACCACTTCCAAAAGCAGCCCCCATATCAGCGCCTTTGCCATGCTGTAACAAAACCAGGCCAATAACGCCTGATGCAGCCAACACATGAATAATTAACACTAACTTTTCCATTTTTTCTCTATTCTCTATTCAAACTTTTTTACGAACATAAGTGCTTAGCATACATTCAATCGCTAAATTCATTAATAAAATCATTGCGCTACAGTATTTGCCGTGTGACATATAGATTCAAACTCATTTAAAGTTAGCGAACATCTTCCAATGAGACCACCATCTATATCTGGCATAACAAATAATTGTGACGCATTTGCGGGATTTACGCTACCCCCATAAATGATTCTTACCCGATTTGCCACATCAGCATCACGTTCAGCAATCTTGCGCCTGATAAATGCATGCATAGATTGTGCCTGCGTTGGTGTCGCAGTTTTTCCAGTCCCAATTGCCCATACTGGTTCATAAGCAATTACTGATCTCAACTTCACCGCTTTTGAGAACACTTCAGCGCCCAAGGTGTTCAGTATGGCAATTAATTGGCTTTCCACCACTGCTTCAGCTAATCCTGCTTCGTGTTCTTCCAGCGTCTCGCCCACACAAAATATGGGCGTAATATTTGCCTGTAACGCTGCTCCAAAACTAGCAGCGGCCGTCATATTACTTTCATGCACCAAAACACGGCGTTCTGAATGACCAATAATGGCATAAGTGCAAGCAAAATCTGCCAGCATGGTCGCAGATACATCGCCAGTAAAGGGGCCTTCTAGATAGCGACTGACATTTTGCCCACCCCATGCAATATTACTGCCACTTAATTGTTGCTGGGCTTGAAATAGATATGGGTGCGGCACACACAAACCAAAGTCTGCATGTTGGCAGCTTCTTAAGCTGTTAATAAGCCCCGAAAATAGCACTGAGTTATGTGCCAAGCTTCCGTGCATTTTCCAATTGCCAATGACCAGCTTACGACGCATTATGTTGAACCTTCATTGAAGTCGTAATTGTACGTGGTGCGCAGGGTTGGGTCAATGTGAAACAGGGTCTGCATGCATAATTTGCAACTGGCAACTTTTATTGCCTTGATATTCATTTACTTTCAGTTGATAGACTATTTGCACTTGTTTTGGCAATAACTGCGCTTGCCCAAAAAAGATAGCCTCTATTGTTTGCTGCTGTTTTTTTAAGGTGAGCTTTAAATGTCGTTCGCCCAAAATTCTTTGCTGAACCACTTCAAACGTATCAAAAAAACAAGGTGCTGGAAACGCTTGCCCCCATACGATAGTTTCAAGTTGCATTGCCGTATTTAAATTAATTTCATCATCACTTAACGCCCCATCTACATGCATCACTGCTTGTAAATCTTCAGGGCTAAGTAACTCAACTGCCACTTGCTCAAAACATTCGCAAAACATTGGGAAGTCATGTTCCATAATCGATAGCCCCGCAGCCATGGCATGCCCCCCGAATTGAAGAATTAAATTGGGTGCGCGTTTGCTTACTAAATCGAGCGCATCACGCATATGCAAGCCTGCAATTGAACGACCAGATCCTTTAAGCTTACCATCACCTGCGCTGGCAAAGGCAATGGTGGGGCGATGATACTGCTCTTTTACACGTGACGCTAAAATTCCGATAACCCCTTGATGCCACTCCGCTTGATACAAGCTTAAGCTATAACGTTTTGCGACATCAATATCGTGCATGACAATTTCTGCCGCATCGCGCATATCACTTTCAATGGATTTACGCGCTTGATTAAGTGCATGCAGTTCAGCCGCTAGTCTATTAACTTTGCCCTCATCTTCACTAATTAAACAGGCTACACCCACCGACATATCATCTAGTCGGCCAGCGGCATTTAAACGCGGCGCAACACTAAAGGCTAAATCTTGTGCTGTGCATGATGCAACATCACGCCCTGCAATACGTAATAATGCTCGTATCGCTAAACAACCCTTACCTGCACGAATGCGCCTTAACCCTTGCTCTACCAAGCGACGGTTATTATCATCAAGCTTAACTAAATCTGCCACCGTACCAAGTGCTACCAAATCTAGTAAGGCACTTAAATTTGGTTCTAATTGATTTTGATATACACCACGTTCTCGTAATTCTGCACGTAACGCTAATAAGGCATAAAACATGACTCCAACGCCAGCGAGATGTTTACTTGGGAAATCACAGCCATGTTGGTTGGGATTAATAATACAAGTAGCATTTGGCGTTTCATGCCCAGGTAAGTGATGGTCAGTAATCAGTACAGAAATACCTAATGCATTTGCAAGTGCCACCCCTTCAACACTGGCAATACCATTATCTACCGTAAGAATAAAGTCAGGATGTTGTTGCGCGGCAAGTTGCACAATGCCAGTACTTAAGCCATAGCCATAGCCAAAGCGATTGGGTATCAAATAATCGACCTTTGCCCCCATACTGGTTAAGCCTTTATAAGCTACAGCCGTTGCTGTTGCGCCATCCGCATCATAATCACCAATAATAAGAATATACTTTTGTTGCTCAATGGCATCGGCCAAAATGCGCGCCATGGCTTGATTATTGGTTAACAAATCTGGGGATAATAAACTGTTTAAAGATGTATCTAGTTGTGCCTGATGGCGTATACCTCGCGCTGCATATAATCGCGCAAACATAGGCAGCTGGCCCTGCGCAAGCAAAGTTTCATAGGCTTCTTGATTAACCTCTCGAGGAATAATTTTCATCATAATTTAAATTTAAACCACTTAAATTACATCATTGAATTGTTTTAAAATAGATTGAGGTGGTCGCCAAAACTTAAAGCTATCCCAGGCTGTCATTTGATATTGCAATACTTGTGCATGTTGTCCAAAACTAATGGTAAGTGTTTTAATTTGCCTTTTTTTAAGCGCTTGCAAGAGTGCGGTCAAAGTATCAACAGGAATATCTTCAAGTTGATTAACTACAATAAAACAAGGCAAATGCTGTTCTGCCTTAGTGATGACGGATTGCCAATCTTGAGGCCATGCATGGCAAACCACCTGAGAGAGTTCTGCCACTCCAGCTGCCAGTGGTAATTTGCTAAACATAGTCGCATGCGTTTGCCAATAAATGGGCGTTAATCCACCTCCATAAAACCAAAGGCTATTGATTGCAAACTCGCCTCTAGCTTCTCGCGCTTTGTTAACAGCATGTTCAAACAATAACATTTGAATTTCATTGCTTAAACTACGCCAACGCCCAGCATCAGGCCCTTTTGGCAAGACATGTTGTAATAACTGGTTTTCAATACAGGCTACTGGTAAGGCCTGAATATCAAGTATTTGCGTAAAGCCAGCATACCAAGCCCCTGATTGTCCTAAATGAAACTGCACACCGTAGGCTACAAAATGTTGGTTGAGATAATCAATTAATTGCTTTGCTTCATCTATATTTAAAATATTAATTGCATGCAAATTAAAAGTATCACGTTGAAGCGCCATGTGAAGTGGCTGCACCAACATCCAATGCGTATATTGCTGATACACTGATACGGCTAAATCATGCTTGGCGGTTGCATTTGCTTGCGGCAAGTAAAGCCAATCATCTATCGTTTGTGCGCTTGGGTAGTTAAGCGCTTGCCATAGGGAAGATGTGATTGGTAAAGGGCGCTGGGTAAATGATGCTCGTAAAAGCGCCGACTCGAGCATTGCCAATTGGGCACTTGCAGGCGTTTGCTGGGTAGGTTGTGGTGACGCTGTTATGAAAAGATGCAGATTCAAAGCGGTTTCAGGACTTAAATCAATAAAATTGATTTATAGTCTATTATCGCCATAAACTCAATGGCTATTCATCACGAAATTTACTAGATAATAAAATCCACTAGGCTGCCATACGTACTACTTTGTTTCTTCCTGTATTTTTAGCTTCATATAAAGCGTTTTCTGCACGTAGCATCACAGGGTCAAACACTTCTGCAAATTGACGTAAGGTTACACCCGCGCTAAAGGTGATTAAATGTTTTTTGTTTTCATATAAAAATAGTTGTTTTGTGAGTTCACGCTGTATTTTTTGTAACAAAGCGTCAGCATCCTCAATGTTAGTATCAGGTAATATGATTAAGAATGTTTCTCCACTATAACGCACCAACACATCTTCATTACGCAAGTGTTGATTGACTATATCCGCTAGATGTTTAATGGCCTCATCACCAGACACATGGCCTAATTGATCATTAATCATTTTAAAGTCATCAATATCAATCAAGCCTAGACATAAGGGTTTGTCGTTACTATCCGCGCGTGCAAATTCTCTTAAAATTGCGTCTTCCATACCACGCTTATTGAGCGCACCTGTGAGGTGATCTTGTAAAGCTGATTGACTGACCATATCAAGTTGCAAAGCTAGTTTTTCAACTAACTCATCCGCAGCTTTAATTTTTTCGTGGGCATCTTTTAATGTTTGATACGAATTTTTGGCACTCGCTTCCATGCCAGACATATCTTGCTTAAGATTTTCTAAAATTGCATTCAAGGTTCGTACATCCTGAGTACTATTGATTTGTGCTTGATAACTGACAATTTTTTCATGGTGTTCACTCGCATCACCGCTCACATTTTTAAGTAAATCTAAGCAATTGATTGCCATACGTTTCAGCGCTTCTTTTGCATCTAGTAGACTGTTTTTTAATAATTTTTGCCTAAATAATAACGCGCCTAAATTACCTTTAACTTCTTCCACCATTTCTTTACTGAGTGGTTGCGTAATCATATTTTTTACAATATCTATCTGCCCGTGCATCCAATCATCATCTAAAGCGAGATGACTCATATTGTCGACTAACAATTGAAATAAATTAAGCAACTCTTGATGCAACACATGACTAGCAGAAGCGTTATGTTGTAACTTTAGCAAGTAATTTTCAAAACTCTTTTTGAGTTTTTTAATATCCTCAATAGAATTAGCATCTTTAGCTTTATTCAGCAGTAATTTGGCTTTTTTCTCTAATTCTGGAATATGTTGAATTTGTGTAATTAAGCCTAACTCTAATAATTCAATTAGCAAATCACGCCATAGCTCTGCTGGGTTATGTAGCATTGCAATATGTTGTGTTTCGGAACTTTCTTCTTGGGCGTTTGAAATTTCTTTCAGTAAGCGCCTTAATTGAAATTCAACCCGTTGCCAATCGTTATGCTCTAGTGAAAGTTTCATATCGCGCGCTAGCTGTGCGTAAAAATGCCGTGTTTGTCCCGCTTCACGTAATACTTTATCAAACACATTAAATAAATTGGCATCATGGGTTGCCAACGTCACTTCACCCGCAATTTCTTCGTAGACTTTTCTAAAATTATTAGGTGTTGGCGCTACTTGATTCATAGCAAGTTGCTTAAGCGCTTGCCTTGCAATATCAATGGGTGATTTGGTTTCTTTTGTCATGATGTATACTCTCTAAATGCAATCTTTCTACAAATAACATACTGATGCTTACCAGCTATATCGGCACATCACATCGTTTATTAAATGTTTTTAGAAAATCTACAGCACTGGCACAAATTTTTTCATCAAATTGTCACTTGGTTGTCATCTAATATCACGTTATGATTTAGCCAATTGATTATTAAAAGTATGCAAATGGACTTAATTTTGTGGCGGCATGCGGAGGCTGAAGATGGCATACCTGATATGGCACGCCCTCTCACTAAACGTGGCCAGCAACAAGCAAAAGCAACCGCGAGATGGCTACTTAGCAACATACCAGAACAAACACGCATTATTGTGAGCCCTGCGTTAAGAACACAACAAACTGCTAAAGCACTTGAACTACCGTTTGAAACGCTTGAAGCAGTTGCACCCTACGCATCAGCCGATGAAATTCTACAGGCAGCAAATTGGCCAAATGCAGCGCATGCAGTGCTCATTATTGGACACCAACCGACATTGGGGGAAGTTGCCGCTTTTGCGATGACAGGTAGCTTTGCAATGTGGTCTGTGAAAAAATCTGCGGTATGGTGGTTAAGTAACAGACAAAGAAATGGGCAATTGCAGACCACTTTAAAAACAGTAATCAATCCTGAAATGTTGATGGTTTAAGGAAGCAAAAATGAAAACAATCTTAGTAGCAAACCCAAAAGGTGGAAGCGGTAAAACAACACTTTCTACCAATCTTGCCGCCTATTTTGCAAAGTTAGGCAAGCATGTGGTGCTATCTGATATGGATAGACAAAAATCAGCCACACATTGGCTAGATAGAAGACCAGAGTCAGCCCCTTTCATTCATGGTATCGATGGCCGCGGCAAACATGCTGATAGCTTAAGTGCCGACTGGACAATAATTGATGCCCCCGCTGGCTTACATGGCGAAAAACTAAGTGATGCGATTAAGAAAGTGGATATGGTAGTGGTACCCATGCAACCATCTGCTTTTGATATTAAAGCCACAGAACAGTTTTTGGAAACCTTACGTGAAGAAAAAGCCATTAGAAAAGAGCGGACTTTTGTTGCAATGGTTGGCATGCGTATTGATAGCAGAACGCGCACAGCGCAAAATTTACAACAGTTTTTAGAGCAGGCTGGATTTCCTGTCACCACCTATTTGCGAGATGGTCAGATTTATATGCAAGCGGCAGATCAAGGCTTAAGCATTTTTGATATGCGCCCATCATTAGTTAAAAAAGACATTCAACAATGGACACCTTTACTCAATTGGCTCATTTAAACAACACTCATGGCCAATGAAATTGAGCTTAAATTGCGTATTGCACCACAAGATGTGGATGCACTAGCGCAACATCCTGCGGTTTTATCCTACCTTATTGAAGCACCAATTACGCGCCAACTGACCAGTATTTATTATGACACGCCAGATTTTAAGCTTAAACAGGCCAAGACTAGTTTACGTGTGAGGCATATGCAAGGTATGTGGTTTCAAGCCGTTAAAAGTGCTGGCATGGTAAAAAATGGATTGCATAGTCGAAAAGAGTGGGAAGACAAACTAGAAAAAGGTGAGCCAGATTTCAACAAAATCATGCAAACAGAAATGGCTGATTTTTTTTCAGACCCCAATTTACAAGCGGCACTTAGGCCAATTTTCACCACGGAAATGAAGAGAACAGAATGGCAACTCGTCATGCCTAAAGGCAAGATAGAAATGTCTTTAGATATTGGGGAGATTTTTACGCAAAATCACAGTCAACGGGTTCCAATTTGCGAAGTTGAACTGGAGTTAAAACAAGGGGAAGCAGAACAACTTTTTGCATTTGCCCAACAACTGCAGCAAGACATTCAACTTACCGCAGAAAACACTAGCAAAGCAGGGTTTGGCTACGCCCTATTAAAAGCCTAAACTATCTAACAAATCATCCACTTGCTCTTGTCCATTCACTGCATTTGGGTTGTTATCCGGATTCACTTGCGGGCCGTTCATTAAGCTGTCATTTTCTTTTTTTGCGTTTGGATTAAAGTCAATGAGCACTTGCACGAGTTGCTGTTCAAGCTCTTGCGCAAGTTCAGTCACACGCTTAATCACTTGCCCTGTTAAATCTTGAAAGTCTTGCGCCATCATTATTTCCATTAGCAAATCTTTTGAAGCGCCTGCACTTTTTTCAGAGGCTTCGAGATAGGCAATGGTTTTTTTCGCTAATTCATTATATTCTGTTTTAAGAGATGGCTCCTCTAACATGCTTTTCCATTGCCCCACTAAATCATGTGCTCCTGAAGCAATATCGGCTTGCAAAGGCAAGGCAACATCAGTAGCGTTGAGCACTTTTTGTGCTGCTTGCTCTGTCATTCTTACCACATAGTTTAAACGGTCTCTAGCATCAGGAATTTCATGGGTAATATCTTGCAGGGCTTTATCTAAGCCTAAACCTCTTAAGCTATCATGCAAAATGCGTGTCATATAGCCAATTCTAGCCAACACTTCATCTTGCGCATTAGGAATAGGTGGCAACACTGTAACCTCAGAATTAGCAATGGCTTGAACACGCATATTAGGCTCCCATTTTTTCAAATATTTTGGCGAGTTTTTCATCTAAAGTGGCAGCGGTAAATGGTTTAACCACATACCCGTTTGCACCAGCTTGGGCTGCTGCAATAATATTTTCTTTCTTAGCTTCAGCGGTTACCATTAACACTGGAATTTTTGCCAATTTAGGGTCTGCGCGCATTTGTTGCAGCATGGTTAAGCCATCCATATTGGGCATGTTCCAATCAGAAACCACAAATTCATAATCGCCATTTTTTAATTTAGACAGACCCATTGCCCCATCCTCAGCCTCATCCACATTGCTGTAACCCAGCTCTTTGAGCAGGTTTCTTACAATACGGCGCATGGTTGAAAAATCATCCACCACCAAAAATTTTGTATTAGGATTTGCCATTGTTTACTCCGCTTAGTATTCTCAATAATTACTTAATCTTTATGTACATTTTAGGCACAAGCACAAACGCTTTAATCATATTCAGTTTATTATCGGACTAAAATTTCAATACTAAAGTCTGAATTAAAGCGTTAAAAATAGCCCTATTAAACGCGTAACGCACGAGTGCTATCATGCGCTAAATAATTTAATACCCGTTCTGACATTTGTTTCAGTGGTAGCACTTCTTCAACGCCACCTTGGGCAATCGCCTCTTTTGGCATGCCAAATACCACACATGACGCCTCATCTTGCGCAAAATTATAAGCGCCAGCATCTTTCATTCTTAGCATACCCGCCGCGCCGTCTTTTCCCATGCCAGTTAAAATGACACCAGTTGCATTTTTACCCACATTAACCGCTGCTGAATCAAATAGCACATCCACTGATGGTTTATGGCGATTAACAGCTGGACCATCATCTAGAGCAGTCATGTAATTAGCCCCACTTCTGATCACTTTTAAATGTTTATCCCCTGGTGCAATATAGGCGTGACCCGGCAAAATGCGCTCATTACCTTGTGCTTCTTTCACTGAAATCTTACACAGAGAATCAAGTCGATTTGCAAATGACTTAGTAAACCCAGCTGGCATGTGTTGGGTAATGACAATACCAGGACAATCAGATGGCATATTTACCAAGAATGCCTTAATAGCCTCTGTGCCGCCTGTAGATGCCCCAACGATAATTAATTTTTCACTACTGATGAGCCGATTGCCAATTGCTGGCAAACTGACATTAGAAGTATTTACTCTAGAAACGATTCTTGCTTTAGCCGCTGCACGAATTTTATAGGCTATTTCATCAGCATAATCTCGCATGCCAGATGCAATGGACATTTTAGGCTTTGCTACAAAATCTACTGCGCCTAATTCCAAAGCACGCATGGTAATTTCTGAGCCTTTTTCAGTAAGCGAGGATACCATCACTACAGGCATAGGACGCAATCGCATGAGTTTTTCAAGAAACTCCAGCCCATCCATTTTGGGCATTTCAACATCCAATGTCAGCACATCTGGATTGAGTTGTTTAATCAGCTCTCTAGCGACTAAAGGGTCTGGTGCAACACCTACCACTTGCATATCTGCCTGCTCGTTGATAATTTCCGTCATTAAGCTTCTAATGAGCGCAGAATCATCGACAATTAACACTTTGATGGTCATTTTTTGTCCTTATTATTCATTAAAACAAATCAATATCGCCGCCAGATGAAGAGGTTGTCTTAATTCGAGAGGCATAGCTTTGTTCGCGTTTAACAAGGGTATGGTTATTCATTTGATTGAGTTTTTTTACTAGTACTTTTCCTGTTTTAGGAAAAAAATAGACTTTTCTTGGGTAAATATCATTCAGATCTTCACCAGTGACTTTAATGCCTTCTGCTTTTAAATAGCTTTTAACAAAATTAGCGTTTTTTTCACCAACATTAGTAGTCGTAAAGGCCCTTAGTACATTGCCACCGCCAAAAATCTTAGCTTCAAGGTTTTGTCTACGTGCGCCACTTTTAAGCAATTGATTAATTAGCACCTCCATTGCATAGGCACCATAACGCATAGACTCTGAAACCACACTATCATCGCCACCACCGTCGGGTAACATAAAGTGATTCATGCCACCTATGCCCAAAGTAGTATCACGAATACATGCCGATACACATGAGCCCAACACAGTCACAATTAACATGTCTTTGTCAGTACAGTAATATTCACCAGGTAAAATCTTGGCCGCTTGTTTATCAAAGGTGCGGTCAAAATATAAATTGGTAGAAAACTCTTCTTGAATTGCTTGACTCATGTCTGTTCTTTCAAAACTTAAATTTGTGTAAACGCACCCACTAAACCAGCACTTATTAATTCTTTCATCGGTTCACAAACATTAAAACTTAACACCTAAAGCGAAAAATTATCGGCTCAAGGTATACACAGTTTTACCTTGCAACTTAAAAGCATTAGAGACATACATAAAGTTTTCTGAATGCCCAGCAAATAACAAAGCATGTGGTTTCATTAAAGGTACAAACTTAGCGAGAATGCCGCCTTGCGTGGGCTTATCAAAGTAAATCATGACATTTCGGCAAAATATGGCATCAAATGGTTCATTCAGTGGGTATTGCGCATCTAATAAATTGAGCTGCTGAAATTTAATCAAATGGCGTAACTCACTGCGCACCTTCACCACGCCTTCATGCTGCCCTTTTCCTCTTAAGAAAAATTGCTTGCGGCGTTGCTCAGACAATTTACTCACACGGTCATACGGATAAACACCTGCAGAGGCTGTTGCTAAGACATTCGTGTCAATATCTGTGGCAATAATTTCAACGGGGGGCTTTAGTGAGCCAAAGGTTTCACACGCAGTCATTGCAAGCGTGTAAGGTTCTTCTCCTGTTGATGCTGCACAACACCAAATACGTATGGGTTTTTTAAGTTGTTTAAGATGTTCCGCTAGAATAGGAAAATGATGTTCTTCTCTAAAAAACGAAGTGAGATTAGTGGTAAGTGCATTGGTAAACGCTTGCCACTCATCTGCATCTTGGTTAGATTCCAAATGGTTAAGATAGTCATGAAATGAATCAATTGCTATGGTTCTTAAGCGCCTTGCAACTCGGCTATACACCATATCACGCTTGGCTTCAGACAATGAAATACCAGCATGTTCATAGATTAATTTGCGAATGCGTTGAAAGTCTTTTTCGGTAAAATCAAACTCGCGTTCGGCATGCTCATGTTGTTTTTGTGCCAGCATTGAATGCTTTCTTTAAAAGATGAATAAGTGCACTAAAAACCTGAGGCTTTAGCATAGTGTTGAACGTTCTTGCCTTGGTTAGCTTGTAAATTAAATACGCTGACAACCTCACCTAATCTTTCAGCTTGCTCCATGAGTGACTCAGCCGCAGCCGCCGCTTCTTCTACTAGGGCAGCATTTTGTTGTGTCACTTCATCCATGCTTGTTACTGCTTGGTTCACTTGGTCAATTCCTGAACTTTGCTCTTGAGATGCCGCACTTATTTCACTCACAATATCGGCTACACGCTGTACAGAGTTCACAATATCTTCCATCGTAGACCCTGCACTTTCCACCAACTTCGTTCCTTCAGCAGTTTTATTCACTGAATCTGCAATGAGGTCTTTAATTTCTTTAGCGGCACTGGCAGAACGTTGCGCTAGGCTCCTAACTTCACCTGCCACTACAGCAAAGCCTCTACCCTGCTCACCCGCGCGAGCCGCTTCAACGGCCGCGTTTAGCGCTAGAATATTGGTTTGGAAAGCAATACCATCAATCACAGAAATGATGTCCTCAATCTTACGGGCACTATCATTAATATCGCTCATGGTGCTCACTACGTTTGCTACCACCTCACCGCCTTTCACTGCAACGCTTGAAGCCGCAATGGCCAATTGATTAGCTTGTTTAGCATTTTCTGCATTTTGTTTCACTGTTGAGGCTAACTCTTCCATACTACTTGCTGTTTCTTCCAAGCTTGAGGCTTGTTGCTCAGTACGTTGAGATAAGTCATTATTACCTTGCGCAATTTCATTTGCCGCAGTGGTAATGGTTTCTACTGATTCTTTGACTTGTACAATCGGATCAACAATCATGTCTAGCGTATTGTTAACACCTTCAACAATTTTACGGAAATCACCTTGATGCTGGCTTGCATCAGCACGCACCGTAATGCGCCCTTCTTTGGCTGCTTCAGATAGCATATTGGCATCTGCATTCAATGCTTTTAGGTTTTTGCGCACTTGTTCAACAGTGGCGTTAATTTCTGCTTTTTTACCAGGAAACTGTTCTAGTGGTGCATTAAAGTCACCCTCACCAAAGGCTTTTACCACTGCCATGGTTTTATCGTTCATATCGATAATACCTTCTAGCATTTTATTCACACTTCTTGCTAGGATGCTAAAGTCACCTTTAAACATATCGTCACGCAAGCGCATATCAATTGCGCCTTTTTCATGTTCTGCACTCACCCAATTCACTGAATCAATAAGGCCTTTCAGATTGCCACCAATTTTCTTAATACTTTTATTGATAAAGGCCTTTTCACCAGGATACTCTCTAATCGTAGCGGCAAAATTACCGTTACCAAACTCTAAAACACAATTCATCACAGTTTTGTTTTCATCAATATATTCAGATACCATTTCGTTGACACCTTGCGCCAACAAACGATAATCCCCAGCAAATTTTTCTGGTTGTAACATCACATTAATATTGCCGTTTTGATGTTCTTCTGACATATGGCGCATATCTGCAATGAGTGTACTGATGTTATAACGCAAACCTTCAACACCTTCATTCACTAAAGATAATTGACCAGGGAATTGCTCAAGCTCTACTGTAAAGTTACCCTGCGCCAAGCCATTGATAGTGGTTGTGGACTTTTTAATTACGGCGATATGATTTTCAACCATACGGTTAATGCCAATCGCCATATCACGGTATGCTCCTTTAAATCTATCTATATCAATATTGGCATCAATATTTCCTTTAAGGTGCTCTGACTCCATGCGCGCCATCTCAGCATCAATTTTAATCAGCGTTTCAGACGCTAACTCAAGTGCGCCAATGACACTTGTGTTATCAACAACCATGTTTTTTGCACTCTTTTGAAACTGCCCTTCGGCAATTTTTTGTGCAGCACTAAGGGCTTCTACAGCTTCACCACCTAATTGCTTGATTACATTGCCTACTACTAAAAATACACCGATGAGAGTAAATACAACCGCGGCTATGGCTAAAAATAAGGTGTTGGTTTGTGCGCTTGTCACTTTAGTATCGACTCCCGCTTCTACTTCCATAGCCGCTTTTGATGATAGTACAACCAAAGCATCTACGGCATCACGGTGCGTTTGATATGCTGTTTTTAAATCTAGCATTGCGGCATTAATACGTTTGGCATCACCTGAACGCACCGCTGGAAAAAACACCTGGTCACGCATTTGCAAGAAGGCTTCACCAGAGGGAATCAGTTGCTTATTTAAGACTTCTTGCATTTCAGGCGATGAAATATGACTCTTCCAATAGTCAGTACGCGTTTTAAAATCTTTGGCTAATGCATCACTTTTTTCAATAATAGCCTGAAGATTTTGATCTTTTAACGCCACAGACTCTAAGGCCAACTGCCAAGACTCAAGTAAATAGGCGGGTGGCGGTAAAATATCAGCAGCCAAATCTTTGCTACTAATAATCTCTTGGTAAACTTCGCCTTTCACCATCACTTTGCTATAAGATTTATCACCTAACCAGCCTGCAATCACAAAACCAATCACCATTACCGATAATAAAAAGGTAATTTGGGTTTTTAGTTTGAGTGAAAATAATTGTTTCAACATGGCGCTCTCCGTCTTATAGTCTTTTACTTAAATGTTAAATTCATGTGCGTTTACTGTTTGTTTCTGTTTTATGTCTTACTACTATTTTAGTAATTTCTTTTGCTTCCAATCGCTAAGAAAAATACAGTTTTCTTTGTCTCTTTTGCTGATTGCACTTAAAAAATTTAAGTGCTAATTCAATTATTGTGTCGCATATATTATTACGACCTATTCAGCAAAAGCTTTAAAACTCTTCCCAATCAGTATTATCTGTACCTGTTTTCTGTACCATTTTTCTGGGCACAACTTTGTCTTCAGGTAGATTTAATTTAACTGATTGATTAGGTTTGATATGACTTAACTTACGGGCACTTGCAACTGTATTACTATCTAATTTAAATACGTTGACAACCTCAGCCAAGTTATTCGCTTGGTCTAGTAACGATTCGGCCGCCGCCGCCGCCTCTTCTACTAACGCCGCATTTTGCTGAGTGACTTCATCCATACTCGTAACCGCATGATTCACTTGGTCAATGCCCGTTGTTTGCTCACTTGAAGCAGCTGCAATTTCACTGATAATGTCCGTCACTCGTTGTACAGAGTTCACCACCTCTTGCATGGTATTACCCGCATTTTCAACCAGCTTAGTCCCTTCTGTTGTTTTGCTCACAGAGTCAGCAATCAGTTCTTTGATTTCTTTGGCAGCACTTGCTGAACGTTGTGCTAGGTTGCGTACTTCACCTGCTACCACGGCAAATCCGCGCCCTTGTTCGCCTGCACGTGCTGCTTCTACAGCTGCATTGAGCGCTAAGATATTGGTTTGGAAAGCAATACCATCGATGACTGTAATAATGTCTTCAATTTTTCGCGCACTATCGTTAATAGCGCTCATCGTGGTGACTACTTCACCCACAACTTCACCACCTTTAACAGCGACACTTGATGCAGCAATGGCGAGTTGGTTAGCTTGCTTAGCATTTTCTGCGTTTTGTTTTACAGTACCAGCCAGTTCTTCCATGCTAGCGGCAGTTTCTTCTAAACTTGAAGCTTGTTGTTCTGTTCTGGCCGACAAATCACTATTGCCCGTAGAAATTTCACTGGCAGCAGTGGTAATGGTTTCTACTGCCTCTTTAACCGCTACAATTGGCTCAACAATCGTTTCTAGGGTGGCATTTACACCTTCAACCACCTTGCGGAAATCGCCTTGATGTTGGGTTGCATCAGCGCGCACTGTGACTCGTCCGTCTGCTGCGGCATCTGCTAACATATTGGCATCTTTTACCAGACGATTTACAGCATCAATACAAGTGTTAAGGTTATCTTTAATATTGTTAAAATCGCCGTTGTAATGATCAACAATTTTGTTAGGAATTTGGCCTTTAGCGATATCGTCCACATATTGCGCCGCCACATTTAATGGGGTAATGACGGCATCTAAGGTTGCATTCACGCCTTCGACAATTTTTCTGAAATCACCCTGATGTTTTGAGGCATCTGCACGTGTTTCAAGTTTTCCTTCAACTGCTGCCTTAGCTAATAAATCAGCGTCTGTGACCAATGCATTAACCGCATCAATACAGGTATTTAAGTTATTTTTTATGGTATTAAAATCACCGTAGTAGGACTCTGTAATCTTGTCTGGAATCTGACCTTTAGCAATATCATCTACATATTTAGCAGCAACGTTTAAAGGCCCAATAACAGCATCTAGCATGTTGTTGATACCTCTACCAATTTCTAAGATAAAGCCTTCTGGCAATATCGCTGTTTCCACACGTTCACTTAAACGTCCTGCTACCGCTTCACTCACTAATCTAGTCACTTCTTGCTCTGCTAGCACTTCTGCAGACACATCAGCCCATTGCGTCATTCTACCTAGATATAAATTGGTCTCTTCATCGTACACTGGGTTTAACACCATTTTTAAATGTAGCCCAGCATTAACCGTATTCATATATTTAAACCCAGTAAGTGGCTTGCTAAATTCTTCTCGCGTTTTTTCATCTTCCAAAAATTCAGCAATCTTCTTACCCATCATACTTTCAACGGTAAAATTTTTATGTTGCCTTGCCATTTGAGGCGCCATTTTCTCAAATAACTTTTTGGCAGCTTGATTCATATAAATGAGCAAATTATTTTCATTTGAGATGGTCACAGCAGCAGATGAATTGTCTAGTGCAGATTTAATGCGATTTATGCCATTAATCACTTCCAGATGATCAAAATCTAGTTTTGCTTTTAGCGCACGATAGGCATCCATGACATGCGTCATTTCATCACGATAGCCACTTCTTAAAACAGACCCATGATCTAAACCTTGGGCAGTCGTCATTAAATATTTAATAGCATCATTAATACGCGGCATGATGGCCTTGAACATCAAATAGCCTAATAAGCCAACAATAAAAATACCAGCTACAATAAATATAAGGCTAATATTGCGGTTATAAACATAACTCGATTTGGCTAGTGCATACTCTTCACCAGCCACGCGTAGTTGTAAGTTGGTGAGTTCAGTAATTTTTTCAGAGAGTGGGTCTATTGCTGGGTATAGTTCATTGGCGGTAAAGTTTGCTATTGCTTTTGCATCTCTACTACTTAAGATTGATTGTAATTTTGCCGTAGCTTGATTGGCAGGGATAAATAGTGCCTCCACTTCAGCGACCAATTTTTGCTCTTCAGGAACTAAGTATGTAGATTTGTAAGCTTTCCACTGCTTATCAACTTCTACCAACGCACTCTCCACGCTTGCGCTACCTTGATCCCATGTAAAGTTTCCATTACGTACTTTATGAGAGGCATCCACAATATTCACCGCATACATGTCTGCTACGGTTTTTAATTGTTGCAAAGGAATGACACGATCCTGATAGACACTAGCAAGACGCTGGTTACTATAATCAGCTGTGCTTAACCCGTTGTAGCCAATAGCAATTGTGGTGATAGCCATTGTACAAAATATGGCAATAATTCTCGCTTTAAGGGTAATACTACTTTTATAGTTATTAATGCGACGTCTGATTTTGGCAACCCAAGTTTCACCCTCACGTAAACGTTTGTGATATAAAATCGCACCCCTAATTTGCTGTGCAGTGGCTTTTCTGCGGACAGAAATAAAACCCGCCGTTTGTCCATGTTCTGCAATAGGTGAAACAACTGCTTCAACCCAGTAATAATCGCCATTTTTACAGCGATTTTTCACCATGCCTATCCATGGCTTACCATTTTTTACCGTTGTCCATAAATCTTCAAATGCCTCTGGTGGCATATCGGGGTGACGAATAATATTGTGGCTCTGCCCAATTAATTCTTCTTCTGTATACCCACTAATCTCAATAAACTCTCGATTCACAAAGGTAATACGCCCTTTTAAATCGGTTTTAGAGACAATCATGGCGTTGTCTTTGAGCGTGATTTCTTGATCCGTTACCGGCATATTAATTTTCATCTGTCACCTCTATGTAATTTGTTGCTTCTATTGCACTTATCAGGGCAAATAAACTTAAAGCAGACTTTGTTCAATTTTGCGCTTAATAGTCATCACTTAATCTTGTTTTAAAGTACGCTTTTACCCATCAATTCATGCGATTAGGAAAAACTCCCAAGCTAAGAATTTCTGCCTGAATTTGAGCAAAAAAAAAGCGCCGTATTATTAAGTAACGGCGCTTCAATATTAAGCTTTAATAATAATTAACAAATTTCATCATTTATTCACATAGTTAAATCTCATAGCCCATAATTGCACTTGCCCAAATTTCAAAAGCTGACTTTATCGTCTCAATAAAATTTTTAAGTATTGTGCACATTACTTAACTCCTTACATTTGGATAAATTATATTTATCCATTTAATTAAGATTAAAACTCTTCCCAATCACCACTATCATCGGTACCGGTTTTAGCTAACACTTTG
>CAYXGE010000012.1:16841-32406 GCA_964464435.1 uncultured Methylophilaceae bacterium | reverse complement strand
GCCCAGTTGTTGGGGTTTTTAAGGGCGCGGTCTAGGTCAGGCGCGGCGTGTGTGTCTGACAGCCAAGCAAAACATATTAAAGAAATGATAAGTGCATTGCGTTGTTTATTATGATTATTCATGTGCTTGTCTCATCCACTAAATATGCATTTTAGATTAAGCTATGGCTCAATAGTTTTACTAATCATACTAGAAAATTTGTTTTGTAAAATTAACCCCTTTTGTTTCGCTACAAAACACCAGTTGGCTTTTGATTTATCCATATAATTGGCTTAAACTAGGCACATATTAAAGCAATATGCATGATGACATATTTTGGGGAATTAAAAATGAAACGTTTTACTCTTGGCCTTGCGCTATGCGCCGCAATTACGCTTACTTCTTGCGCGAGTTTAGTTCCAAATAGTGATTTTAATACCGCCTTAGTGGCGGGTGATGCCGCGATGGAAAGTGCCGATTGGGAAAAAGCCGCAACTAAATATGAAGAGGCCTCAGCGTTGCAACCAGATAACTTAGATGTCAAACTCAAGCAAGCTATGGCGTATCAACGCGGTGGCAAGCTTGCCAAGGCATATAATTTGTATCAAATTATCATTGATTCTGGCAAAGGCAAGGGCGATATTGAGGCAGTAAAAACGGCTAAGATGAACCAAGCTAAATTTGGTTTTGATGCAAAAAATTCAAAAGATAATGCTGACGCAGATGCAAAAGATGCTGGTGCGCAAGAGCCTGTAAGTTTTTATGCGTCTAACCCAACCGTAGCCGTTGAAGAACCAGCCACTACTACACCACTTGCGCTTCCAGAGCCATTGGCAGTGACAGAGCAACCAGCACCAGAAAAACAAACAATGCCAGCCGATGATGTTAAAGCCTTATTGTTGGTTAAAGTGAGTGATTGGGCGAAAGCTTGGCAAAGCAAAGATTTAAATAGCTATTATGCGCACTACGCCAATGATTTTGCTGGCGAGTTTGCAGACAACAAAGCATGGCGAAATGCACGTGCCAAAAAAATTAAGGCAGGTAAAACGCTTAAAGTAGAAGTGGCTGATATTGAAGTACTCTCTGCTGATGCAAGCAATGCAAAAGTGAGTTTTACACAAAATTATCAGTCTAATCTTTACAAAGATACTGGCAAAAAAACAATGGAACTTAAGCTTGTAGATGGTCGTTGGTTAATCACTAACGAACAATTTGCAAAGCAATAATAAAGTTTTGTTGATGCGTGACGAGGATGCCTTAACCGAAACCTGTATTTCTAGTAGCCTATTAGCCAAAAGCGATTTTATTGAAGTTAGGCACGATAAAGTGCAACTCACCAATGGGCATATAGCGCAACGTGAGTATGTGGTGCATCCTGGTGCTGTGCTCATTGTGCCCATGCTAGAAAACGGTGAGTTAGTATTAGAGCGCCAATTTCGCTACCCCATGCGTCGCGCTTACATAGAGTTTCCTGCGGGTAAAATTGATGCAGGTGAAGACCCCTTAGTGACTGGTAAGCGTGAGTTGTATGAAGAAACTGGCTACACCGCGCAACATTGGCAATATCTCACGGCTATCCACCCCTGTATTGGCTACTCAAATGAGGTGATACATATTTACCTAGCCACAGGTTTGACTTCGGGTAAGGCGCAACTTGATGTAGATGAGCAAGTGCAAGTGTTTACCATGACAGTGCATGAGATGCTTGATGCCATGCGCAATGGCGAAATTTTAGACGGTAAAACCATGCTCGCTTTATTTTGGCTAGATAAGCATTTACAGGCAGGTTGGTAAACTTAGTGTTAACTTTTATTAATAAGCTATTTGCCAACAGCGCTTGTCTGCATGCCATGCGCTAGTCTATAATGCGACCCTTTACAGGCGGTTAGCTCAGTTGGTTAGAGCACTTGGTCGACATCCAAGGGGTCAGCAGTTCGAATCTGCTACTGCCTACCAAATATACAGTAGTATCAGTAAATACAAAAAAGCCGTTATAATTCAGCGGCTTTTATTATTTTTATTTTGAGAAGTGGAAACCTATGCCATCCATACGCTTACCTGATGGATCAGAACGTAAATTTTTTGGACCAGTCACCGTGGCCGAAGTCGCGGCCGATATTGGTGCGGGTTTGGCACGTGCAGCATTGGCTGGTAAAGTCGATGGCAAATTGGTGGATACTTCTTTTACAATTTCAAATGATGCCAACTTAGCTATCATTACAGATAAAGACGCTGATGGCTTGGAAATTATTCGCCATTCCACTGCGCACTTGCTTGCATATGCAGTTAAAAGCTTATTTCCTGATGCGCAGGTGACCATTGGCCCTGTGATTGAAAATGGCTTTTATTACGACTTTTCATACAAACGCGCATTTACACCTGAAGATTTAACCGCCATTGAGAAAAAAATGGCGGAATTAGCTAAAAAAGACGAGCAAGTCGTACGTAAAGTGTTGCCACGTGATGAAGCAGTGGCTTACTTTAAATCCATAGGTGAAGACTATAAAGCAGAAATTATTGGCTCAATCCCTGCAGGTGAAGATGTTTCATTGTATTCAGAGGGTGAGTTTACTGATTTGTGTCGTGGCCCTCACGTGCCATCTACTGGCAAACTTAAAGCCTTTAAGTTAATGAAAGTGGCGGGTGCTTATTGGCGCGGCGATAGCAATAATGAAATGTTGCAACGCGTGTATGGCACGGCTTGGCGTAACAAAGAAGATTTAGATGCTTACTTGTTTATGCTTGAAGAAGCTGAAAAACGTGACCATCGTAAACTTGGCAAGCAACTCGACTTTTTTCATATGCAAGATGAAGCGCCTGGTATGGTGTTTTGGCATCCACGTGGCTGGAGCATTTGGCAAGAAGTAGAGCAATATATGCGTCACATGTTCCGTACCTATGGCTACCAAGAGGTGCGCACGCCAACAGTCATGGATAAAACCCTTTGGGAAAAATCAGGACACTGGCAAAACTACCGTGACAATATGTTTGTCACTAAGTCTGAAAATCGTGATTACGCTGTGAAGCCGATGAATTGCCCAGGTCATATTCAAATATTTAATAGCGGCTTACATAGTTACCGTGATTTGCCGCTACGCCTTGCAGAGTTTGGCTCATGTCACCGCAATGAACCTTCAGGTTCATTGCATGGCTTAATGCGCGTGCGTGGCTTTACCCAAGATGATGCGCATATTTTTTGTACGGAATCGCAAGTGGAGTCAGAGGTGGCCGACTTCATTCAAATGCTCTACAAAGTGTATGGTGATTTTGGCTTTAAAGACGTCATTGTGAAACTTTCAACCCGTCCTGAAAAGCGTATTGGTACGGATGAAGATTGGGATAGAGCAGAAACCGCGCTTGCAAATGCACTTAATCGAAATCAATTAACATTTGAATATCAGCCGGGTGAGGGCGCATTCTATGGGCCTAAAATTGAATTTACGCTTAAAGACTCTTTAGGCCGTATGTGGCAATGTGGCACCATTCAACTTGACTCTAATCTGCCTGAGCGTCTTGGGGCAGAGTATGTGGCTGAGGATAATAGCCGTAAACGCCCTGTGATGTTGCACCGCGCCATTGTTGGTTCCATGGAACGTTTCTTAGGTATTTTAATTGAGCATTACGCAGGTGCAATGCCCACTTGGTTAGCGCCTGTACAAGCGATGGTGCTCAATATTTCTGAAGGTCAAGCTGAGTATGTTGGTCAAGTAGTTGAAACTTTAAAGAAAAATGGCATTCGATGCGAATTTGACTTGAGAAATGAGAAGATTACGTATAAAATACGCGAACATAGCTTGCAGAAGTTGCCTTACTTGTTAGTAGTAGGGGATAAAGAAATGCAAGCGGGTTGTATAGCCGTGCGTACCAGAAAAGGCGAGGACTTGGGTTCAATGCCAGTGCAGGCGTTTATTGAGCACATTCAGGCAGAAATCCAAGCAAAAGCTTAATGGGTATCACGGTTTTTTATTTTTTTATAGATAGGAGCTTGCAATAGCACAAGACAAAGAAACGCGAATTAATGGCGATATTACTGCGCCTCAGGTTCGTTTGGTGGGTATAGAGGGTGAACCTCTTGGGATTGTTAGTTTAAGCGAGGCGTTTGCCAAAGCTGAAGAAGCTGACATTGATTTAGTTGAAATTGCACCACAAGCTGTGCCGCCTGTATGCAGGCTAATGGACTATGGCAAATTTAAATATGCCGAAAGTAAACGCCAGCACGAGCAAAAGCTTAAGCAAAAACAGGTGCAAGTTAAAGAAATTAAATTCCGTCCAGGCACTGATGATGGCGACTATAACGTCAAATTGCGTAATTTGATTCGCTTTTTGCAAGAAGGTGATAAAGCCAAGATCACGTTGAGATTCCGTGGTCGTGAAATTACTCACCAAGAGTTTGGTTTGGAATTGCTTAAACGTGTAGAGGCTGATTTGGCTGAATATGCGGTTGTAGAGCAGTTCCCCAAAATGGAAGGCAGGCAAATGGTAATGGTGCTTGCTCCACAAAAGAAATCATCAAAATAATTTTGATGATGTAGCTTGAACAACGTGGCTTAAAAGGCATGCCCGATTGTTCATTTTAATTGTCCCTTAAGGAGAATAAAATGCCAAAAATGAAGACCAAGAGCGGCGCTAAAAAGCGCTTTAAGTTCTTAGGAAACGGTAAAGTGAAACGTACACACTCTCACTTACGTCATATCCTAACTAAAAAGACGACTAAGCAAAAACGTAAATTGCGTGGTACAGCAATTATTTCTGCAACCGATGTCAAGCGCGTCCGCGCTATGATGCCAACACAATAATAGGAGAAGAAAATGCCTAGAGTAAAACGTGGTGTCATCGCTCGTGCACGTCATAAAAAAGTATTAAACGCTGCTAAAGGTTACCGTGGTCGTCGTAAAAACGTCTATCGCGTAGCTAAAGAAGCGGTAATGAAGGCTGGTCAATATGCATATCGTGACCGTCGTCAGAAAAAACGTCAATTCCGTAGCTTATGGATTGCACGTATTAACGCAGGTTCAAGAGAATGTGGCTTAACATACAGCCGCTTTATGAACGGTTTAAAGAAAGCCGCAATTGAAGTGGATCGCAAAGTGTTGGCTGATCTTGCAGTGTTTGATAAAGCAGCATTTGCAAAATTTGCAGATATGGCTAAAGCAGCCCTTGCTGCCTAATATGCATTGCTAAAAAGGGGAGGCCATGCGCCTCCTTTTTTTTAATAAAACTTTTAAGCCATGCTATAAATGGCATGCAAAAGAAACCATGCAAAATTTAGAATATTTAATCCCAGAAGCTAAACAAGCCTTTGATGCTTGCACCAATATGAATGATTTGGAGCAAGCTAAAGCGCGTTATTTGGGTAAAACTGGGGTATTAACCGATGCCTTAAAAAGCCTTGGCAAACTTTCTGCTGAAGAACGCCCTCAAGCCGGTGCTGCCATTAACGTGGTTAAACAGGCGGTTGAAGAAGCCCTTAAAAATGCACGCGAAGCTTTGCAAAATGCTGAGCAAGCTAAGCAATTGGCTAGTGAGTCAATTGATGTGACATTGCCTGCAAGAGCTCTTGGACGCGGTGGCTTGCATCCAGTCACACTCACCCTACAGAGAATAGAAGCATTGTTTCATTCAATAGGTTTTGAAGTAGCTGAAGGGCCTGAGATAGAGTCAGATTTTTATAACTTTACAGCACTCAATATCCCTGATAATCACCCTGCACGAGCCATGCATGATACTTTTTATGTGGACGAACAACACGTGTTGCGTACCCATACATCGCCTGTACAAGTGCATTATATGCAAGCTGCCATGAAAGATAAAAGTGGCCCTCCACTAAAGATTATTGCCCCTGGCAGAGTGTATCGCGTTGATTCTGATGCCACGCATTCGCCCATGTTTCACCAAGTTGAAGGCTTGTGGGTAGATGAAAACATCAGCTTTGCCAACCTTAAAGGTGTGGTAGAAAATTTTCTACAGTGCTTTTTTGAGCGGGATGACCTTGAAGTGCGTTTTAGACCTTCATTTTTTCCGTTTACTGAGCCCTCAGCTGAAATGGATATGAGTTGGAATGGTGGCTGGTTAGAAATTGGTGGTTGCGGCATGGTACACCCTGAAGTCTTTCGCCACGTCGGAATCGACAGTGAAAAGTATCGTGGTTTTGCCTTTGGTTTAGGTGTAGAACGCCTTGCTATGTTACGTTACGGCGTAAACGATCTAAGGTTATTTTTTGAAAACGATTTGCGCTTTTTAAAGCAGTTTGGTTAATCGAGAATGCAATTTTCTGAAAATTGGTTACGCCAATACGTCAACCCTAGCATGAATAGCGAGGCGCTGAGCCACGCATTGACCATGTCTGGACTTGAGGTTGAGGAAATGAGCGATGTCACCGTCGCATTTTCTAAAGTGGTGGTGGCAAAAATTCTAAGTGCTGAAAAACATCCAGATGCAGACCGTTTGCAGGTTTGTAAGGTAGATGTTGGCTTGGCTGAACCACTTCAAATTGTGTGTGGCGCTAGTAATGCTCGCGCAGGCTTGATTGCGCCTTGCGCTTTAGTGGGTGCAGAACTGCCTGGTATTAGTATTAAACAAGCCAAAGTGCGTGGAGTAGAGTCTTTTGGCATGATGTGTTCATCAAAAGAGTTGGGCTTGGCAGCTGAAGCTACAGGGTTGCTTGAATTGCCTGATGATGCGCCAATCGGCCAAGATATTCGTCAATTTCTAGACCTCAATGATAAGCAGTTTATTATTAAACTCACCCCTAATCGTAGTGATTGTTTGAGTTTAATTGGTATTGCTCGCGAAGTTTCAGCGATTACTGGCGCTTCACTTTGTTTATCAGAAACAAAAGCAGTTGCAGTTCAACAAGCGCTTACTAAAACTATTACGGTGTCTGCTCCTGAGGCTTGTCCTTACTATGCAGGGCGTTATATCACTGGCGTTAATGCACAAGCTAAAACACCAACGTGGATGGTGCGCAGATTAGAGCGTAGTGGAATTAGAAGCATTAGCGCGATAGTGGATGTGACCAATTATGTGTTGTTAGAGCATGGTCAGCCGCTTCATGCTTTTGATGCGGATAAACTGAATGGCAGTATTCAAGTACGTTTTGCAAAAGCACAAGAGTCACTGCAATTGCTTAATGAGCAAACAGTTAAACTTGATGCGGATATGTTAGTGATTGCCGATGATAATGGTGCGATTGCACTAGCAGGAGTCATGGGGGGTGCAAGCACAGCAGTATCTGAAACAAGCACAAATGTGTTTTTAGAAAGTGCCTTTTTTACGCCAGATACCATTGCAGGAAAAGCACGTCGTTTAGGGCTATCAACTGATTCTTCTTACCGCTTTGAACGCGGCGTAGACTTTGGCAATACAAAACATGCGCTTGAACGTGCAACAGCACTGATTATTGAAATCTGTGGCGGTCAAGTTGCGCCAATCACTGAAGTAGTTGGTCAGTTGCCTCAGCGCAAAAAGGTTGTTATGCGCATGTCTAGAATGCGCTCTGTACTTGGTTTTGATGTTGAAAAAAGCAAAGTAGCGCAATTATTTAAACAACTAGGTTTTAACTTAACAGAACAAGATGATGGTTTTGAAGTGTTGGCACCTAGCTACCGATTTGATATTAATATTGAAGAAGATTTAATTGAAGAAGTGGCACGTTTGCATGGCTACGACCATATTCCTTCTATCAAACCAGAAGCCATGCTCAGTATGTTGCCTGCCAAAGAAGGTGAGTTAAGTCGTCAATGGCTGCGTGAAGTATTGGTGGCTAACAGCTATCAAGAAGTGGTGACCTATAGTTTTATTGATGAAGCTTGGGATCGAGACTTGCATGGAAATGCAAATCCATTGCATTTAAAAAACCCAATAGCTAGCAATATGAGCGTTATGCGTTCAAGCTTATGGGGTGGGCTTCTAGAAGCACTTAATTACAATTTAAATCGTAAACAAGAGCGCGTTCGCTTATTTGAAGTTGGCAATAGTTACGCAAAATCAGCTAATGCTTATGCAGAAATTACCAAGCTATCAGGTATTGCCTATGGCAGTATCAAGCCTGAGCAGTGGGCAGAAACTGCAAGAGATGTTGATTTCTTCGATGTTAAAGCCGATATCGATGCTTTAACACAAGGACAGGCATGTTACCAAGTGGCAACACATCCTGCTTTACACCCAGGTCAATCAGCCCAAGTAACTTTAGCAGGCAAGGTCATTGGATGGCTCGGTAAGTTACATCCAAAATTCCAACAGCAATATGGCCTAGCCAAAGGAGTCATCATGTTTGAATTGGATGCGATGGCTTTGTCAACAGTAAAAGTGCCAAGTTTTGAAGTGGTTCCTAAACATCCTGCTGTAAGACGTGATTTAGCGATTGTGGTTGATGAACAAGTTGCTGTACAAAAAATTATTGATGCCATGTTAGCAACACAAATGCCGATGTTAAAAGAAGTCGCTTTATTTGACGTATATCGTGGAAAAAATCTTGGTGAAAACAAAAAAAGTCTTGCATTTCTTGTAGTTATGCAAGATACTCAAAAGACTTTGACTGATAATGAATCAGATGAAATCATGGCAAAACTATTAGCCGTGGTAGAATCAAAATTTAATGCAGTATTACGACAGTAGTATCATGGGAGCAATACAATAAATAGCTGGCTGATGACTAGGCAAGCAATTGATGATTTAAATGTTGTTTAAAGGGTTGAAATTAGCATGACATTAACAAAAGCAGATTTGGCGGATTTGTTGTTTGAGCAAGTAGGCTTAAACAAACGTGAAGCCAAAGATATGGTAGAAGCGTTTTTTGAAGAGATTAGAACCGCGTTGGAAACTGGTGATACAGTAAAACTCTCAGGATTTGGTAATTTTGAATTGCGTAAAAAATCTGAGCGTCCAGGCCGTAATCCAAAAACAGGTGAAGAAATACCTATTACAGCGCGCCGTGTAGTTACTTTTCACGCAAGTCAAAAGCTTAAAAGTAAGGTAGAAGAGGCATATGCAGGAGCAAAACGCTAAAGTACAATTGCCCCCAATCCCCGCAAAGCGTTATTTCACAATTGGTGAAGTGAGTGACTTATGCGGGGTCAAGCCGCATGTCTTGCGCTATTGGGAGCAAGAATTTACACAGCTTAAGCCTGTCAAACGTAGAGGCAATCGTCGCTACTATCAACACCATGAAGTGTTACTCATTCGCCGTATACGCGAACTATTATATGAGCAAGGTTTTACCATCAGTGGGGCAAGAAACCGATTAGAAGACCAAGTTGGAGACTCTTCATCACAACAAGATAGTAATCATCAAAATGTTTCAAATGTTGATAATTCACCGAGTTTTGATTTAAGTTTTTTAAAAGCAGAGCTTACGCAAATAGCTTCTTTGCTAGCAGTTTAGTGCAGTCCATTATTTTTTGCGTTTCATGCCTAGCGGTTTTCGGCTATAATGCGCGCCAGCTAATTAATAGCTTTGTCGGGGCGTAGCGCAGCCTGGTAGCGTACTTGCATGGGGTGCAAGGGGTCGCAAGTTCGAATCTTGCCGTCCCGACCAATAAATAAGCCATTCTTCATGAATGGCTTTTTTTATTTCATTGACTTTGTGGTTTAATAGAAATAAAGCGAGCTAGGCGTTAATATTTGCTATTAACATTAATCACAAGGGGTTTCCATATGAACGATAAAGAACTGGTTGCAATTGAAGCTTCAAAATTGGTAAAAAATCATATGGTAGTTGGCCTAGGTACAGGCTCTACAGCCAATTATTTTATAGAGGCACTGGCACAGCGTATAAAACAAGAGGGCTTGCAACTGACAACTGTGGCAAGTTCAACGATTAGCGCAGTTAAAGCGCAGTCTTGCGGTTTAATGGTGCAATCGATTGCCCAATTATCATCAATTGATCTCTATGTCGATGGTGCTGATGAAATTAATCCTAACCTTAGTTTACTCAAAGGCAGGGGGCAGGATTTGGTATTGGAAAAACTTCTGGCAAAAGCGGCAAAGCAGTTTGTTGTTGTGGCAGATAATTCAAAATTGGTAAGTCGAATTGGTGAAAAGTTTGTTATACCCATTGAGGTAATGCCCAGCGCATGGCGTGTAGTAAAACATCAATTAGAACAGCTAGGTGCGCAAGGTGAGCTACGCTTAACTACAGGTAAAGATAATGTGGCAATCACTGCCAGCGGTAATTATGTATTGGACATGAAATTTGCGGAACATGTGGATGACGCAACGCTCAATACATGGCTTAATAGCATGCCGGGGATTGTTGAACATGGCGTATTTTTTGGGCTTACGACAATGGTGTTAATTGCTAATAATGGCCAAGTAGAAGTTAAATACGCATAGATTAGTCTGTTTAAAACAAGAGCATGCGCTAAATTTCTGATAACATTGCTACAAGGTTGAGGCGTTGTTAATCGCTGGTGCCCGGAAGAGGACTCGAACCTCCACATCTTTCGATACTAGTACCTGAAACTAGCGCGTCTACCAATTCCGCCATCTGGGCATCTTACACTCATATTTTATCAGAGCCCAAAGCTTATAGGAAACCACCATTGAATAACCAAAAAAAGAAGCCATCTAAAGTTCGCCAAAATGACCCGCAAGCGGCACGTGAGCAAGCCAACTATGAAACTCCTTTGCCAAGTCGTGAATATATTTTGCAAATCATGGAGCAACAAGGTGTTCCTCTGCATGTGGAGACTTTATATGATTTATTGCACATTGGTGATGAAGAGCGTGAGATTTTTAACCGTAGGCTCAATGCAATGGAGCGTGATGGGCAGATTATTCGTAATCGTAAAGATGCCCTTTGTATAGCAGAAAAAATTCATTTAATTGCAGGGCGCGTCCTTGGGCATCCAGATGGTTTTGGCTTTTTAGTACCTGATGACAAAGCCAAACATGGCAATGAAGATGTGTTTTTAAGTCCGAAAGAAATGTCACAAGTATTGCATGGCGACCGTGTCATGGTTCGCCTTGCTGGGCTTGACCGCAAAGGTAGGCCTGAAGGAAAAATTGTAGAAGTCCTTGAACGCACCAATAAAACCTTGGTGGGTCGTGTAATACGCGAGCAGGGCGTGACCATCGTAGTGGCAGAAGATAAGCGGGTGAATCAAGATATTTTAGTGCCATACCATCTGGATATGGACGCTAAAGATGGTCAAGTAGTGGTGGTTGAACTCACCATGCAACCCAATGGCAGTGCCAAACCTATGGGTAAAGTGATTGAGATTTTAGGCAATTATGCCGATGCTGGCATGGAAATTGAAATTGCGCTGCGTAAGCACCAATTACCCTATGAGTTTTCTGCTGCTGCTATGAAACAGGCTGAGGCCTTTCCCAAAGAAGTGCAGCCTAAAGATTACAAAGGACGTATTGATTTACGCGAGTTACCTTTGGTGACTATCGATGGCGAAACTGCGCGCGATTTTGATGATGCTGTTTACGCAGAACCACAAGGTAAAGGTTGGCGTTTGGTAGTGGCGATTGCCGATGTGAGTTTTTACGTAAAACCTGGCGATGCGCTAGATAAAGATGCCTATGACCGAGGCAACTCGGTGTATTTTCCGCGCCGTGTGATACCGATGCTGCCAGAAGCGCTGTCTAACGGCTTGTGTTCGCTCAAGCCCGATGTTGAGCGCATGTGTATGGTGTGTGATATGCAAATTGATGCGCTGGGTAAAATTAAGCAATACAAATTTTACCCTTCTATCATGCGCTCAAAAGCGCGTATGACTTACACCAAAGTGCATGACATGATTAGCAACCCTGAAGGCGAAACAGCCAAAGAATACGCATGGCTCATGCCGCATGTGAAGCATCTGCATACCTTGTTTAAAATCTTGCTCAAAGCCCGTGAGCAACGCGGTGCCATTGAGTTTGAAAGCTCAGAAACCATCATGATTTTTAATGACAATGGCAAAATTGAGCGCATAGAGCCCGTGGTGCGCAATGAAGCGCATCGCCTCATTGAAGAGTGCATGTTAGCCGCCAATGTGTGTACGGCTGATTTTTTACTGCAAAATGAACATACGGCTTTATACCGCATTCATGAAGGCCCAACCCCTGAAAAACTAGAAGCGCTGCGCACGTTTATGGGGGAATTTGGCTTTGGCGTGGGCGGCGGTGATACGCCGCATGCCAAAGATTATGGCAAGTTAATTGCTCGCATCAAAGGCCGCCCAGATGAGCAGTTATTACAAACGGTATTGTTACGTTCTATGCAGCAAGCGGTGTACAGCCCAGATAATGTCGGCCACTTTGGCTTGGCTTACGATGCTTACACCCACTTCACCTCGCCGATTCGTCGCTACCCAGATTTGCTCATTCATCGCGCGATTAAAGCTGTGCTTAATGGTGAAACATATAAAGCAGGTGAGTGGCATACCTTGGGGCAACATTGTTCTATGACAGAACGCCGCGCTGATGATGCCACGCGTGACGTGTATGCGTGGCTCAAGTGCTATTACATGCAAGATAAGATAGGCGAAGTGTTTGATGGCACAGTGGCGGGGGTGACGAGCTTTGGCCTCTTTGTTGCACTCGATGGCGTGTATGTAGAAGGTTTGTTGCATGTGACTGAACTCGGTAATGATTACTTTACTCATGACAAAGCACGTCATGAAATGGTAGGTGAGCGCACAGGTGTGCGTTACCGTTTGGGTGATAGGCTACGCGTTAAAATTGCTCGTGTTGATTTAGAAACCAGTAAAATTGATTTTGTGTTGGTAAAGACGAGCAAAACTTCGAGTATAGAGTCGTTAGAAGACATCGCTGAGAAACCTATCAAACCAAGTGTGGACAAAACGCTTCGATTACCTGAAAAATCAGTTGAAAGCCCATATGGTAAAGCAATTGCTGCAAAACCTTATGCTAAACCAAAATCCACACGTGCCAAAAATGCTAGCAATCGAAAAAGTAGAAGTGGCACACAAAAAGCATCAACAAGCAAATCAACTGGCGCTAAAAAATCAGCGGTGGCAGGAAAGAAACGCAAACCAAGATAATCATGCTTGCAGGGCGTATTAAATAAAATTAACAGGAAACAATAAATGAGCGAAACCCGCACTATATTTGGCTTTCACGCGGTGTTAAGTCGTTTGCGACAACACGCGTCTAGCATACAAGAGATTATGATAGACAAAGACCGCGTGGATGCGCGTATGAAAGACTTATTGACGATGGCTGACAATGCTAATGTGCGCGTAATGCAAATGGAGCGCGCTAGGCTTGATGGCTTTGCTGGTGCTAATGGCAGACATCAAGGCGTGATTGCACGTATTTCTGATGCCCCTATGCCTTACATGGATGTGCATGATATTTTAGAATCCGGCCTGCAAGAGCCGCCTTTATTTTTAGTGTTAGATGGCGTAGAAGACCCGCATAATTTAGGCGCATGTTTGCGCGTGGCTGATGCTATGGGCGTGCATGCGGTGATTGCGCCTAAAGACCGTGCTGTTGGCCTAAATGGCACGGTGCGTAAAGTGGCATGCGGGGCAGCTGAAACCGTTCCCTTTTTGGCTGTGACCAACCTTGCCAGAACTTTACGTGAGCTAAAAGACGCTGGGGTTTTTATTGTAGGTACTACCATGGACGCAAAATCAACCTTACATAATACGCCGCTTACAGGGGCAATTGCGATTGTATTGGGTGCGGAAGGTGATGGTATGCGCCGACTTACCGCTGAAACTTGCGATACATTGGTTACTATTCCAATGTTTGGCAGTGTGCAAAGCCTTAACGTGAGCGTGGCAAGTGGCATGTGTTTATATGAAATTCGCCGTCAACGTCAGCTGGCTTCTCACTAGACTTGAGCTATTTGACTAATGGCTATCGTTTTCTGGTGTCATCTATAATTGGAATCTAATTTTGAATTTTTACCGCTATATTTCACTAAATCTTTAATGAATTGTGGTTTAACTAATCCATTGAAAATGCTAAAATATTAGTTTTCGTAAGTAATTCAATTTTGGAGTGATTATGGCTGTTGAACGTACCCTTTCTATCATTAAACCAGACGCAGTGGCAAAAAACGTGATTGGTCAAATTTATACACGTTTTGAAAATGCTGGTTTGAAAATTGTTGCTGCAAAAATGGCGCAATTGACACAAGCTGAGGCTGAAGGCTTTTACGCAGTGCACAAAGAACGTCCTTTCTTTAAAGACCTCGTTAAATTCATGATTTCAGGCCCTGTCATGATTCAAGCGCTTGAAGGCGAAGGTGCTGTATTGAAAAACCGTGAGTTAATGGGCGCAACTAACCCTAAAGAAGCTGCACCTGGCACTATTCGTGCTGACTTTGCTGAAAGCATTGATGCTAACGCAGTGCATGGTTCAGACTCAGCTGAGAATGCGGCAATCGAAATTGCTTACTTCTTTGGTAAATAAGTCATTTAATAGCTTTGGAAAATCTACTCAATTATAACCAAGCACAGCTCGCCGAGTATTTTAAAACACTAGGCGAGAAGCCTTTTCGCGCCAAGCAGTTGATGCGCTGGATGCATCATTATGGTGTGAATGATTTTGATGAGATGACCGACATCGCGAAAGTATTGCGCGAAAAGCTTAAAACGCAGGCGGAAATTACGCCGCCTGCCATTAAGTTAGAACAAATTTCTGACGATGGCACACGTAAGTGGCTAATCGATTCAGGCGCCAATAATGGCGTTGAAACTGTATTTATTCCTGAGGCAGATAGAGGAACCTTATGCGTTTCTTCTCAAGTGGGATGTGCCCTTGAGTGCACCTTCTGCTCAACTGGCCGTCAGGGTTTTAACCGAAATTTAAATGTTTCAGAGATTATTGGTCAGCTGTGGGTGGCCAATCAAGCTTTGCGAAAAGATGCAGATTATGGTCAGCTTTCTAAAGATGACCGTATTATTAGTAATGTGGTGATGATGGGCATGGGCGAGCCCTTGGCGAACTATGATAACGTAGTGACTGCCATGCAAATTATGCTCGATGACTCTGCTTATGGCTTGAGCCGCCGTCGCGTTACACTTTCAACTAGTGGCTTAGTGCCCGCTATGGATAGGCTTAAAGAAGATTGCCCAGTGGCTTTGGCAGTTTCGCTGCATGCGCCAAATGATGCGCTGCGTGATGAAATTGTGCCTATCAATAAAAAATACCCAATTAAAGAGCTGATGGCGGCATGTGAGCGCTATTTAGTTAAAGCGCCACGTGATTTTGTCACTTTTGAGTATGTAATGCTTGATGAAGTGAATGATACCGCAGGCCATGCAAGACAATTGCTCGATGTGGTACAAAATGTACCGTGTAAATTTAATTTAATTCCATTTAATCCCTTTCCAAATAGCGGATACGATACGTCCAAAGCTGACAATATCAGGCGTTTCCGCGATATACTCATGCAAGCAGGCTATGTGGTCACTACGCGCAAAACGCGTGGCGATGATATTGATGCGGCTTGTGGACAGTTGGCTGGTAAAGTGCAAGATAAAACAAAACGTACATTAAAATACCAAACTGAAATTATTCAAGTGATGAATACCACTGGAGTTTAAGCATGAAAAAAATTGTTTTGTTATCTGTAATGCTTGCAATTGCCTTATTGTCGGCATGTGCAATGCAGCCAGAT
>CAYXGE010000012.1:0-16741 GCA_964464435.1 uncultured Methylophilaceae bacterium | reverse complement strand
AATGATTTTGATGTGCTTGGTGAGCCCATGATAATTCGTGGTTTTTTAAGAAATTATGCTAAATTACTAGAGATTGATGCAGATCCTTTGGTTGAGCAGTTTAAGTCTATCAAACCGAATATATCGCCTAAATCTCTTACATTAAGTTCAGCCAATATCCCAATTAGTTCTAAGCAAAATTCAGATTGGCAAAAATATCTTGGCATTAGCGTATTGATAGCAATTATGGTGCTGGCTTGGCTATTTTATTCAGATTATCAAGCAAAACATCTGGATGATTTAAATGCAAATACTGTAGGCAAAGTAAAAAGTGCGATAGCACCTGTGGTCGATCAGGTTGTAGCCCCTGTAGCCCAAGCTGTAAATCAAACGCCAATATCAAATAGTACAAATGAAACTGTGCCTGTAACTTCTCAGTCAATTGCGCCTGCAGTTAATAATACGCCATCAAGTCCAGTTAAGGTTGCTGAAATTCAAGCGGAACCAGCGCCGCCAGCAGTTAATTTGGCAGAGGTTTCGAAAATGCGCTTTAAAGCTTCAGAATCGAGCTGGGTGCATGTATTAGATGCAAATAATAAAGTGATTTTGGACGCCATTGTACCTGCGCGGGGTGAAGCATTTGCTGAAGGTAAACCACCATTTAATGTGGTAATCGGCAACGCGCCAGTGTCAACCCTTGAGTTTAATCAAAATGCGATTGATTTAACTCCATTTACAAAAGGCAAAGTTGCCAGATTAAAGCTTGAATAAGCCTATGTTACAAAATCAACTTAATTCACGTCGTCAAACCCATACTGTGATGGTAGGTCATGTTGCAGTTGGCGGAAATCATCCTGTTGTTGTGCAATCGATGACCAACACCGATACTGCTGATGCGCAAGCCACCATTGAACAAGTGTATGCACTGTGGCAAGCAGGTTCTGAAGTGGTGCGGATTACAGTAAATTCTCCAGAAGCAGCAGCGCAAGTGGCAACTATTCGCAAAGGCTTAGATGATTTAGGTTGTAACGTGCCATTAGTAGGTGACTTTCACTTTAATGGGCATAAACTTCTAGCGGCCTATCCCGATTGTGCCGAGGCGCTAGCTAAATACCGCATTAACCCAGGTAATGTAGGTAAAGGTAGCAAACGTGATGAGCAGTTTTCATCGATGATAGAAGCGGCCATACGCTTCAACAAACCTGTGCGCATAGGCGTAAACTGGGGTAGTTTAGACCAAGCCAAAATGGCGCGTATGATGGATGAGAATGCCAACTTAAGCGTGCCGCTATCAGCAGATGCACTCATGCGAGAGGCACTAATACAATCTGCTTTAGAAAGTGCGCAACAGGCTGAAGAATGGGGTTTGCCAGCAGATAAAATTATCATTTCTTGCAAGGTGAGCAACGTACAAGATTTAATTAAAGTCTACACAGAGCTAGCGCAACGTTGTGAATACCCACTACATTTAGGTCTTACCGAAGCAGGTATGGGCTCAAAAGGTATTGTTGCCAGCACCGCGGCACTCGCGATTTTACTTCAATCGGGCATAGGCGATACCATACGTGTTAGCTTGACACCGCAACCCAATGAATCACGCACTACGGAAGTCATTGTTGCACAAGAGATTCTACAAACCATGGGGATTCGTTCCTTTACGCCTATGGTGACTGCATGTCCTGGCTGCGGTAGAACTACATCCACCTATTTTCAAGAGCTAGCACAAGATATTCAACGCTATTTACGTGAGCAAATGCCAGTGTGGCGTAAGACCTACCCTGGGGTTGAAAGCCTCAATGTGGCTGTGATGGGGTGCGTGGTTAATGGTCCTGGTGAATCAAAACTCGCCAACATCGGTATTAGCTTACCAGGCACGGGTGAGGTACCTGTTGCGCCAGTGTTTGTGGATGGTGAAAAAACCGTAACACTCAAAGGTGACCATATTGCAGAAGAATTTCAGGCAATTGTAGACGACTATGTCAAAACTCACTACGCAGAAGGCGGTAAACACCGTGCAGACCGTAAAATCATTCCAGTACAATCCATTGCTTCATTTTAATAGAATCTAAATTCATGGCTGATAAGTTTCAATCCATTAAGGGCTTTTACGATATATTGCCTGAGCATACCTCACTTTGGTTTAAACTCGAAGATACCGCCCGTAGCGTGCTTGCTCAGTATGGTTATCGTAATATACGAATGCCTGTGGTTGAGTCAACCGATTTGTTTGTACGTTCTGTAGGTGAGCATACCGATATTGTAGAAAAAGAAATGTACGCATGGACAGATGCACTCAACGGAGACAAGCTTACGTTACGTCCAGAGGGTACTGCAGGTTGTGTACGTGCAGTGGTTGAGCATAGTCTTACCTACAATGGACCACAACGACTTTGGTATATGGGGCCCATGTTTAGACATGAAAATGTACAAAAAGGCCGTCAGCGACAATTTCATCAAATAGGTTGTGAAGCCTTTGGATTTGATGCGCCAGAAGTGGATGCTGAACAAATGATTTTACTTGCCCGTTTATGGCGAGCACTAGGTATTCAAGATGTGGCATTACAAATTAACTCGATTGGTGATGCACATGAACGTATGGCTTATCGTCAGACCTTGATTAGCTATTTTGAGCAGCACGCAGATTTATTAGATGAAGATGCTAAACGCCGTTTACACACTAACCCTCTGCGTATTTTAGATAGCAAAAACCCACGCATGCAAGGAATATGCGAAGCCGCGCCCCGTATGATGGATTGTCTTGGGGATGATAGTCGTAGACATTTTGAACAAGTTTGTCAAACACTCACAGATGCGGGTGTTATCTATTCAATTAATACGCGACTAGTACGTGGCTTAGATTACTATAACCGTACCGTATTTGAGTGGGTGACTACTAAATTAGGTGCACAAGGTACGATTGCAGGTGGTGGTCGCTACGATACCTTAGTAGAGAGAATGGGTGGTGAGCCAACCCCCGCATGCGGCTTTGGTATTGGCTTAGAACGTGTGTTTTTGCTGATGCAAGAATATGGTATTCAAGCATCACAAGCTCCCGACGTGTATTTGGTGAATGTTGGGGAACTCGCCACACGTCAAGCGCCTCAAATAGCTGAAACACTTAGAGATGCAGGGTTAAATGTAGTGCTGCATGCTGGTGGTGGTAGTTTTAAATCACAAATGAAAAAAGCAGATAGAAGTGCAGCGCGTTTTGCTTTTATTTTAGGTGACGATGAAGCTGCTGCGCAAGAAGTAACCGTCAAACCTATGCAAGGCGGAGATGCCAGCCAAGCCCGTTTAACCATTGCAGAAGCCATTATTCGAGTACAGCAAACAGCATGACATCCTTGTTGCGTATTGAAAATTTAACGATTACACCGCTTAATCAAGCGGATAAAAAGCTGGTTAATCATGTATCGTTTAATATTGATGCTGGCAAAACAACATGCGTGGTAGGTGAGTCAGGTAGTGGTAAAAGTCTCACCGCACTTGCGGTAATGGGCTTGCTCTCAAAACAGCTCAAACAAACGAATGGTTCAATTACATTTCAAGACCAACCCATAACAGATTTAAGCCTTGAGCAGATGCGTCAAATTCGTGGTCGACAAATTGGTATGATTTTCCAAGAACCCATGACCTCACTTAACCCAGTACTCACAGTAGGGTATCAAATTTCTGAACCACTTAGTTTGCATTTGGGTTTACGTGGTGATGCGCTTCAGCAAAAAGTGGCAAGTCTACTTGAACAAGTGGGTATTCCAGCCAATCGTGCCAATAGCTATCCTGATGAGCTCTCTGGAGGTCAACGTCAACGTGTAATGATTGCCATGAGTATTGCATGTGAGCCAAAGTTACTGATTGCCGATGAGCCAACAACGGCACTTGATGTAACGGTACAAGCGCAAATCTTAAAGTTACTTGATACTCTTAAAACCAAAATGAATATGGGTATGCTGTTTATTACGCACGATTTTGGCGTGGTGGCTGATATTGCAGATGATGTAGTGGTGATGTTTAGGGGAGAGATTGTGGAGTCGGGTTCAGTAGAGCAAGTTCTGCAACATCCTCAACATCCATATACCCAAGCCTTACTTAATTGTGTGCCTGATGCAGAGGGTAAAAAACAACTAAAACCCATTGATTATAGTTGGTTGGCCGAAGCGCTATGACAGTACCCATATTGACTGCTAATCACTTAAGCAAAACCTACACACAACGAAGCGGCCGTTTTGGTTTTGGTACCACACAGGTCAAAGCATTAGACGATGTAAGTATTACTTTGAATAAAGGTTCAACCTTAGCAATTGTAGGGGAATCTGGCAGTGGAAAATCCACGCTTGCACGTTGTCTGTTACAATTGCAAAGTTTAGATGCTGGTGAAGTGATATTTGATGGCGAAGACTTGGCAAAGTTATCGCCAGATGCGCTAAGAGCAAAACGCCGCCATATGCAAATGGTGTTTCAAGACCCGTTTGCCTCACTTAATCCGCGTATGCGCGTGGGTGAAATTGTAGGCGAAGGACTACTGATTCACAAGCTTGGTAGTGCCGATGAACAGTATGCAAAAGTCATACAAATACTCAGACGTGTCGGCTTAAGAGAGGCTGATATGCAAAAGTATCCGCATGAGTTCTCGGGTGGGCAAAGGCAGCGTATTGGTATTGCTAGAGCTTTAGTATTAGAGCCTAGGCTGGTGGTTTGCGATGAGCCTGTTTCGGCATTAGATGTTTCGATTCAAGCGCAGATTCTATTGCTATTAAAAGAGTTGCAATTAGAAATGAACCTTAGTTATTTGTTTATTACGCATGATTTGCGCGTGGTAAGACATATTGCTGACGAAGTGGCTGTCATGTATCGAGGCAAAGTGGTTGAGCAAGGAACAGTCGAAGCGATTTATCAGGCGCCAACACAAGCATATACCCAAAGTTTACTCAATGCGATTCCTGGTCGTCAGGTCAGCGTTGCAGGATAATTTAAAATTTAAGTATTCATAGTTTGCAAGATAGGAAAGTAGTATGGCATACGATTTAGAAGAACAGGATCAACTTGACGCCTTTAAAACATGGTGGAAGGTCAATGGCAGCAAAGTTATCAATACTGCAATTGCATTAATTGCAATATTTGTAGCTTACCAGGGTTGGACGATGTATCAAAGCAAGCAAGCACTTCAAGCTTCTACAAAATATGATATGTTGGTTTCTGGTGAAGCGAAAGACCTTAAAAGTGTACAAGCCATTTCTGGTGAAATTATGGAAAAATACGCAGGTACACCATATGCAGGTCGCGCCGCGATTATGGTGGCAAAAGCGAATTATGAAGCGAAAGATAGTAAGAGTGCTAAGTCACAATTAGAGTGGGCAATTAAAAACGCAAAAGAAGATGCGGTTAAAGCTATCGCAAGCTTGCAGTTAGCGGCTATTTTGTTGTCAGATAAACAATATGACCAAGCGTTAGCTGTCCTAGATGCTAATAAAGTTGCTGGCTATGAAGGTTTAAATGCTGACCTGAAAGGCGATGTACTCGTTGCACAAGGCAAAAAAGACTTAGCTAAAGCCGCTTATGAAGAAGCATTAAAACATTTTGATTCTAGTAGCCGATATGCAAAATTCACGCAACATAAAGTCGAAGCACTTGGGAGTTAGTTTTGTTGAAGCTTCGCTTTAAATCCTTTGTAAGTCTTGGTTTGGCTACCTGCTTGTTAAGCGCGTGTGCGGCAATGACTGACTTAAAATCTACGGTATCAGAAAGTTTGTTTGGGCCTGAAGAAGCTAATCCACCCGCTGAGTTGGTAGACATTGCAAAGCCATTATTCACACCAAAGATCTTATGGAGTGTGCAGCTTGATGATGCCGAAGGTTATGACTTTACTCCAATTCTAGATGGTGGATTTGTTTATGCGGCAAGCGCAGGCGGTGAAATTGTCAAAATTGATGCAAGTTCAGGTAAGCAAGTGTGGCGAGTTGATACCAAAGAAAAACTGACAGGTGGCGTAGGTGCTGGCGCAAATTTAATCTTTGTGGGTACGGCTGAAGGCAATGTGTTGGCCTATGATTTAACTGGTGCACTTGCATGGAAGTCAAAAGTAAGTAGTGAAGTGCTAAGTGTACCTAAAGTGTCAGGTAGCATTGTTGTGGTACGTGCTGGTGATAGTCATATTTTTGGTTTAAGTATCACTGATGGCGCAAGAAAATGGGTATATGAACGCGTTATTCCTGCCCTGACAATTCGCAGTGCATCAGGCATTACCGTTGATAGTGGTGTGGTATATGCAGGGTTTGCGGGCGGTAAAATGGTGGTGATCCGCGCAGAAGATGGTAGGTCAGGATGGGAGGCTTCAGTAGCTCAACCCAAAGGTGCAACGGAGATTGAACGTATTGCCGATATTACAAGTTTACCGGTTGTAGATGGCCCGCTCGTATATGCTGTTGCTTATCAAGGTCGTTTGGCCGCGGTCGATAGATCCAATGGCAAAGTGGTCTGGAATAGAGATGTTTCAAGTTATACAGGGATTAGCAGTGCTGATGCTAAGATTTATTTATCACATGCGATCGGATCGGTGTATTCACTAGATTACACCAATGGCAAAACATTTTGGCGTCAAGGAGATTTACAAAATCGCAAACTCACAGCACCTTTACCTTTAGATGGTGTGGTTGCAGTGGGTGATTTAGAGGGTTATATTCATTTCTTATCTAAAGAAGATGGTGCTTTTGCTGCGAGAACGCAATTGGCAAGCGATCCTATTATGCCTCAGATGATAGAACTTTCAGGCAGCAGCTTTGTAGCGCAATCTCGTAATGGCAGTGTATACGCCGTCTCTATAAAATAATCATGCTACCTACCTTAGTATTAGTGGGCCGACCCAACGTTGGCAAATCCACCCTTTTTAATCGACTCACCAAGACACGAGATGCTTTGGTAGCCGACTTGCCAGGCTTAACGCGTGACCGCCATTACGGTCGTGGTCTTGGCGCGAGTAAACCTTATTTAGTGGTAGATACGGGAGGTTTTGAACCAACCGCTGAAGATGGCATTATGGTCGAGATGGCAAAGCAAACCATGCTAGCTATTGATGAAGCTGATGTGATCGTATTTATCGTGGATGGTCGTCAAGGGCTCACGCCACAAGATAAGGTGATTGCCGATAAACTACGCAAAGCTCGTTGCCCTGTGCATGTGGTGGTTAATAAAACCGAAGGTATGCGCACTAGTATTGTTTCGGCAGAGTTTCATGAGTTGGCATTGGGAGATCCATTGTCGATTTCTTCTGCGCATGGTGAAGGTGTCAAAGACCTCATTGAATATGTCTTAGAGCCTTTTACCGAAGTTGAAGAAGAAGTTGATAGCAAAGGCAATCGTATTCCTAAAATTGCAATTGTGGGCAGACCCAACGTGGGTAAATCAACGCTAGTCAACGCCTTGCTTGGAGAAGAACGTGTAATTGCGTTTGATCAGCCCGGCACAACGCGTGATTCCATTACCTTAGATTTAGAAAAAGATGGCAAACACTATAAGCTTATAGATACTGCAGGTGTGCGTAAGCGCGGTAAAGTATTTGAGGCCATTGAAAAGTTTTCTGTGGTAAAAACCATGCAGGCCATTGAAGAAGCCAATGTGGCTATTCTAGTAGTGGATGCAAAAGACGGCATTACTGAACAAGATGCCCATGTCGCCGCTTATATTTTAGATAGTGGTCGTGCATTAGTGGTAGCCATTAATAAGTGGGATGGCTTAAAAGACGATGAACGTGAGTGGATTAAACGTGAAATTGACCGTAAGTTACAGTTTTTAGATTTCGCTAAATTTCACTACATTTCTGCGTTGCGCAAAAAAGGCCTCAATGAGTTACTGAGCTCTGTTGATGGTGCATACAAAGCCGCTATGGCAAAATTGGCTACGCCGCAACTCACCCGAGTGTTGTTAGATGCCACAACGCAACACCAACCACCTGTCAGCAAGGGGTTAAGACCAAAGTTACGCTATGCCCATCAAGGTGGTATGAACCCGCCTATAGTGGTAGTGCATGGCAATCATGTAGAAGGCATTAAAGATAGCTATAAACGGTTTTTGGAAGGCACTTTCCGCAAAGTATTTAAGTTAGTTGGTACGCCACTTAGAGTAGAATTTAAACAAGGTGAAAATCCGTTTGCTAAAGAAGATGAGCGTAAAAAGGGTGAGGGTATTGTATCAATGCGTAAACGCAAAACAGAGTTACGCAAAAAACTCAATGCGCGTAGGGATGAAGAACGTAAAAAACGCTAATTAAGGCTTTGGTATAGAAACTCAGTTGTTTTAAGTAAGAAAAAAGCGGTTTGCATGTGCAAGCCGCTTAAACACTGTAGACTAAATTATAATAAACTTTATAGGCTTTCCCAGAATTTCCACCACTGTTTTTCATCTAAAGGCGCGCCTTTAATAAACATTCGGCTTTCAGGGTAATTGGTTTTTAGCACGCGCACTGTGTCCGTTTTGAGGTCTTCCATTTTAAGAGCATCGTAAGCGCTAATTAAAATGACTAAAGCTTCTTCATTTGCATTGGAGTCTGGATAGTTTTCAACCACATATTTACAGCGATTTGCTGCAGCAATATAAGCTGAACGCTTCATGTAAAAACGTGCAACATGAAGTTCATGCTCTGCTAAAGAGTTAACTAAATAGACCATGCGTTGTTGCGAATCTTTTGCATAGCGACTATCTGGGTAACGAGAAACTAATTCTTTAAGAGCTTGAAACGAAATGCGCATGGATTTCGGGTCACGGTCACTAATTTCTTGTGCCGTGAGTTTTTCAATGACGCCACGCTCATTAAAGCTGGCTAGACCTTTAATATAGTAGGCATAATCAATATTGGGGTGGTTGGGGTGGAGTTTTATAAAACGATCGGCAGCTGAAATACAGAGTACAGGTTCACCTTTTTTATAATTGGCATAAGCAATTTCTAATTGTGCTTGCGCGGCATATTTACCATGCGGGTAACGAGACTCTAAGGTTTCATAATATTTAATGGCTTTGTCGTACTCACCATTACGCATTAATGCCTGAGCTTCTTCATTTAACCGCTCAACTGACCAGCCTTTTGTTTCATCTAATACAGTAGGGGCACCAAAAATACTACAAGCACTTAGCCATAGTGTTAGCAAAAGCACAGAAAAAAAGGCTAAACTCTGTTTCATTACAAATCGTCCAATACAATTAATTTTTTAACGCAATAGTATAGATTATAACCGATGACATCCAGCACACCTATTACACTTATTATCCCACAAGAGTTGGGAGGTTTGCGACTAGATCAAGCATTACAGCAAATGTTGCCTGAACATTCACGCTCACGTCTGCAGGCATGGATAAAGGCAGATTTAGTAAAGTTGAATCAAAGCACATGTACTGCTAAAACAAAGGTATGGGGTGGCGAGCAGGTGTTGGTTGAAATTCAAGCAGCACCTGAGCAAACCGCATTTTTAGCAGAAGAGATAGCACTTAATATTGTGTACGAAGATGATAGCTTATTGGTCATTAATAAACCTGCAGGCATGGTAGTGCATCCCGCAGCAGGCAATTGGCAAGGCACCTTGCTTAACGCTATTTTGCATCATGTGCCTCATGCCAAGGAGCTACCACGTGCAGGCATTGTGCACCGGCTAGATAAAGATACCAGTGGCTTGCTGGTAATCGCAAAAACCTTAGCAGCTCAAACGCATTTAGTACGTCAATTGCAAGCCAGAACAGTAAAACGAGAATACCGCGCTATTGTCTGGGGTCAAATCTGGCGCAATGGTAAGGTAGACCAGCCGATAGGTCGCGACTCTCGTTCACGCGTGCGCATGGCCGTTAATCGCATGGGTAAACCTGCAGTAACGCACTATGAGGTGCTAGAGCGTTTTTCAGTACAAACTTATTTGCGTTGCCAATTAGAAACAGGCAGAACGCATCAAATACGTGTGCATATGCAATTTTTAAAAGCGCCTATTGTGGGTGACCAAGTTTACGGCTACAAAGGTATTATTCCATTGAGAGCCATGACACAAACCTTGAGAGATGCAGTACAAACGTTTGATAGGCAAGCTTTGCACGCAATTAAATTAGGCTTAATTCATCCTGTCACAGGTGAGCCAATGGAGTGGCAAATTGAATTGCCAGAAGACATGAAGCAACTGCTAGAAGCCATGCGCCATGAAGATGAGCCCCTAGATAATGATGAGGTATTTGAGTTTAGTGAAGAACCCTATTTAGCGGATGAAGACTACGAAGACGATGAATACTTTGAAGATGAGGACGATGAAGATGTTGAGTAAAGCATCTATCATTATGCCAAATTGGCCTGCACCTGCTAACGTTAAGGCCATACAAACAACTCGCCATGGTGGCTACAGTCTAGGCAAGTACCAAGGCCTAAACTTTGGTGACCATGTTAAAGATAACCCTTTAACCGTCAATCAAAATCGTCAACTACTCAATTCGATTGTACCTACAGAACCCGTTTGGCTTAATCAAGTGCATGGTATTAGAGTGATTGATGCCGCCTTAAGTACCTGTTTAGAAAGTGCTGATGCTGCATTTGCAACACATAAAAATACCGTGTGTGTCACTATGACGGCAGATTGTTTGCCCGTATTGTTATGTGATATCAGCGGCACTGTAGTGGCTGCGGTGCATGCAGGTTGGCGTAGCTTATGTGACGGTATCATCGAACAGACGGTGAAGGCGATGGCTGTTGATGCATCGCTACTAATGGCGTGGCTTGGCCCTGCTATTGGGCCTAATGCCTTTGAGGTGGGGGCTGAAGTGAGAGCGCAATTTATAGAACAAGATGCCCAAGCAGTGCAAGCGTTTAAGCCTCATGGGGATAAATTTTTAGGGAATTTATACCAAATTGCAACGCAGCGCTTAAATCATCTTGGGGTCAACCATATTTATGGCGGTGGCGAATGTACTTATTCAAACCCTGAGACTTATTTCTCATTTAGGCGAGATGGTGATACTGGCAGAATGGCAAGCTTGATTTGGTTAAGTGATTAACCACATGCGATGAAGAGTATTAAACGCTATAATGCGCCCTCATTTAAACAATTTTAAGCCATGAATTTTATTGAAATGTCACCTCTTGCATGGATTGTTAGCACCAGCTTAGTAGGTGGCTTGCTAAGTGTCTCAATTGCAGCATTTTTTGCCTTAAGTGCACAGCGTAAATGGGTGCCATTGTTGGTAAGTTATGCCATTGGTGCGCTACTGGGTGCGGTATTTTTAGAAATCATGCCACATGCATTTAGCACAGATACCAATATTCATGCGCTCACAGGCACTATGTTATTTGGCGTATTGCTTTTCTTTAGCTTAGAAAAATTGGTGCTATGGCGGCATTGTCATGGCGACCATTGTGAAGCGCATGCCATGCATGATGAGGCACATTGCCCTGATAATACATCGCAGTCGCATACAACTAAGTTTAGACCGGTTAATAAGCCAGCTAATAATATCTCCTTACATCAGCACAACCATAGCCATCAACATGATGGCGGAAGAAGTGGTTTGATGATTATGATTGGGGATACCTTTCATAACTTTGTCGATGGTATTTTGATTGCCGCAGCATTTATGTTAGATATTCAAGTGGGATTGGTCACTGCATTGGCGATTATCGCGCATGAAATTCCACAAGAAGTGGGTGATTTTTTGATATTGTTGCATTCAGGCTTTAGCAAAAAGCAAGCATTGTTGTTTAATTTACTCTCAAGCGTTGCTACCATGATAGGCGGTTTGCTTGCGTATTATGCTTTAGAAACCTTGCAAGCGTGGGTGCCTTATATTTTAAGTTTGGCTGCTGCCAGCATGTTGTACGTGGCCGTGGCAGATTTAATCCCTGGCTTACATAAACGCACTGCAATAAAAGAAACTATTTGGCAAATTACCCTGATTTTATTTGGGGTGTTCACTATCGTTTTCACTAAGTGGGTGGTTGAGGGCTGATTGTTTAAGCTTGTTGCGTTTACGTTGTGGCGTACCTATAAGCCATATAAATAGGGCGCAAGGCAATAAACCATAGAATGCAAATGTGAGTACCCCAGCCGTCACACTTGGTTCAGTGGCGGCCATCATGAGGGTGACGTAAAGCCAGGCAATTGCAATAATGTACATATTTTATTTGAGTAAGGTTTGAATTAATGAGTTCACCAAAAGTTGGTTTTGTTTCTTTAGGTTGCCCCAAAGCGGGTTCTGACGCAGAGCGTATTCTCACCCAATTGCGCGCAGAAGGCTACGAAATTAGTGGTAGTTATGCACAATCTGATTTAGTGGTGGTGAACACCTGTGGCTTTATTGATTCTGCAGTGCAAGAGTCGCTAGATGCCATTGGTGAGGCGCTAAATAAAAATGGAAAGGTGATTGTTACTGGGTGCTTGGGCGCAAAAAAAGACGTGGTACAACAAGCCCACCCTAGCGTGTTAGCCATTACTGGGCCACATGCACTAGAAGAAGTGATGACGCATGTGCATCAGCATCTACCAAAACCACATGACCCGTTTACTGATCTTGTACCACCACAAGGCGTGCGCTTAACGCCAAACCATTATGCGTATCTTAAAATTTCAGAGGGCTGTAACCATCGTTGTAGCTTTTGCATTATTCCAAGTATGCGTGGGGATTTGGTGAGTCGTCCCATCGGTGATGTGATGAACGAAGCAGAAAACTTGGTAAATGCGGGTGTTTCAGAAATTTTGGTGATTTCGCAAGATACCAGCGCTTATGGCGTGGATGTGAAATATAGAAGTGGCTTTTGGAATGGTCGCCCTCTAAAAACGCATATGACGCAATTAAGCAAGGCCTTAGGTGAGCTTGGGGTGTGGGTGCGTTTGCATTATGTATACCCATATCCGCATGTTGACGATGTGATTCCATTGATGGCAGAAGGGGCGATATTGCCTTACCTAGACGTGCCATTTCAGCATGCCAGCCCACGTATTTTAAAAGCGATGAAACGCCCAGCCAGCAGCGAAAATAATCTTGCACGTATTAAAGCGTGGCGTGAGATTTGCCCTGAAATTACTGTGCGCTCTACCTTTATTGCTGGCTTCCCTGGTGAAACAGAAGATGACTTTCAAATGCTGCTCGATTTCTTAGAAGAAGCGCAGTTAGATAGAGTAGGGTGCTTTGCTTATAGTGCGGTAGATGGCGCAAAAGCCAACGATTTGCCAGACCAAGTACCAGAAGAAGTAAAACGCGAGCGTTTAAGCCGTTTTATGGAAGTACAAGAACGCATCAGTGCAGCAAAGCTTCAAGACAAAGTGGGCAGTATGCAAACCGTATTAGTGGATGAAGTGAATGAATTAGATGATGGGTCTTTCCAAGCTATAGGTCGTACTAAAGCAGATGCCCCAGAGATTGACGGTGTTGTATATTTAGAAGATGCCGAAGGTTTAACCCCTGGTGACTTTGTAGAAGTTGAAATTTATGAAGCGGATGGACATGACTTATTTGGTGGCCCACCGCAAAATGAATAAATTGGCTTGTTATTAGATTATAAGAAAATATTTAATTAAATAAATCTGGCAACACAGGAGCAGGGCGCTCAGAATCCGCGCGTTCTTCCAAAAAGTCTAAGGTATAAGGGCAACGGTTAGGCTTTTTAACGGCTTTTTTCTTTTTTAAAGTACTGACTTCAGTATTGATATAAGGTGTTTGGCTAATGCGGATGTAGCCAGAAGAATTGAGTTTTTGTGCAGTGGTTTCAAATAAGCTTAGCGGGTTATCAATATTTTGCAAAGTGACAACGTCTTTACTTACTTTTAAAACGTTATACATCACAAATTTGCTGGCAGTTTGTTTGCCGTAGATTTCACCTGTATGAACGTTCACAAGAGCCTCCTCATGTTTTTTGTGAATATTAGCGCCTTTGTTATTGATATACAAGTACTTTATATGTATTTTCTTCTTAATTTGAAATGTGCTTGAATCATAGAGTCAGCTTGATTTCTAAACCTCACACCATCGATGTCTTTTACCCACATATGTAACAAGCCTGAGAAGAATAAATGGGTGTCCATGGCAAGTTGCTCAGCACTTAATTGCTGACTCACTATGCCTTGCTCAATAGCTTGCTGATAAGTTGTTTCTAAATTTTTAATGATGCCACCGCAGTTGTCCAATATTTGTTGCAACACTGTAGCCAATTCATCCACATATTCACATTTAATCATCATAATTTCATAAATTTGACGGGTTTCTTTGCAGTTATTGAGCTCTGCAATGGTACTGACTAAGAATTTCTCTACTCTAGCTAGGGGGTCAAGGTCATTTGCAGCGCTGTTGACAGCAAGGAGTGTGTCATCCATGCGGTCTATTAATGGTAAAAATGCACGCTCACGCATGGCATGAAACAATTCACTTTTGTTAGCAAAGTGCCAATATACTGCGCCACGCGTTACCCCTGCATGATTGGCAATTTGCTCTAAGCTTGTTCTGCTGACGCCTTTAGACAAAAATACTTCACGTGCCGCATCAATAATGCGTTGGCGTGTGATGGCAGCATCTTCTTTTGTTTTTCTAACCACTTTTTACCTCATTACAAGTGATAGATTTTAAATGATTAACAACAAAATCTATTTACATACATTCATGTTTGTATATAATATACATTCATAACTGTATGTATGCAACTATTATTTACGTAAATATTCCTATTGTGAGGCTGTAATGTCTATATTAACCAATAAGTTAAACAGTATTTTGGCATTATTAGCCATTACCACACTATTGACTGCTTGTAATCAATCTAATCAACCAGCGGCCGGAGCTTCACCTGCAATGCCACCCATGCCTGTGAGTGTTGTTAAGATGGCACCAACCACAGTGCCTATTAGTGCTGAAGCCGTTGCGCAAACTGAAGGTGCAAAGGAGGTAGAAGTCAGGCCGCGCGTAGGTGGCATCATTCTTAAAAAGTTATATCAAGAAGGCCAAGCAATTAAGGCTGGACAAGCCATGTTTACCATTGACCCAGTCCCTTTTCAAATAGCCGTATCACAAGCCAAAGCGCAATTAGCACAATTACGTGCACGTGTTGAACAAACTCAGCGTGAATCCACTCGCTTGCAAGGATTGTTATCAACACAGTCAATTAGCCAGCGCGAATACGATAATGCAGTATCTGAGCATGCTATTGCCAAGGCAAATGTTTCCCAAGCGGAAGCACAATTGCGTGAAGCTGAGTTAAATCTTTCGTACACCACCGTATATGCGCCAAGTAGCGGTATGGCTGGACGTTTCTTGTTTTCAGAAGGGGCGTTAGTGTCAGCAAATAGTAGTTTACTCACTACGATTGTTCAAATCTCACCTATCTGGGTACGGTTTAGTTTTTCTGATGCCGAATTAGCACAATTAGGGGGTCGTTTAGATGAAGCTAAAACACAAAAGGTGCAACTGGTTTTGGCTGACGGACAGGTGTATCCCATTGACGGCAAACTCAATTTTGCTGCCAGTGAAATCGACCCTAACTTAGGTACACAACAATTGCGTGCAGTATTTGAAAATCCAAAAAGCGAATTATTACCTGGCCAATTTGTGCGTGCCAGAATATTTACAGGTACGCGAAGTGGCGTGTATTTAGTACCGCAAGCAGCAGTGCTCACTAGCGACCAAGGAAAGTTTGTGTTTGTGGCTGAAAAGTCTGCAGATGGCAAAACCATTGCCGCAGTAAGACCTATTCAAGAAGGCAGTTGGCAGGGTAGCGATTGGGTGGTGTTAGGTGGTTTAAAAACGGGTGATCAAGTGTTAGTTGATAACTTACTTAAGGTGAGACCAGGTGCTCAAATTGCTCCGCACCCTGCTGGGCAGTCACCAATCATGCCAAATGCAAGTAAACCATCTGCAAGTCAAACCAAACAAGTGAGTTAGGGATAGACATGACTAAGTTTTTTATTACACGGCCAATTTTTGCATCCGTACTGTCTATTATTATCGTGTTGGCAGGGCTTGCCGCAGCATTTCAATTGCCGATTGCACAGTACCCACAAATTGCGCCACCTACAGTCATGATTACAGCTACTTACCCTGGGGCAAGTGCAGATACCATCTCAAAAACTGTTGCTGGGCCGATTGAGGAGCAATTAAGTGGTGTAGATAATTTACTCTACTTTAACTCCAGTTCTGATACCAGCGGTACCTTAAACATTACGGCAACCTTTGATGTAGGCACGGATATTGACCAAGCGACTTTTAATGTCAGTAATCGTGTGAATATTGCTACACCAAGGTTGCCTGAAGAGGTGAGAAGAAACGGCATCGTTGTTCAAAAGAAATCTAATGATATTTTATTGGTGGTGATGCTTACTTCAAAAAATCCAAAGCATGACCGTTTATTTTTAAGTAATTACGCAACATTAAACGTGTTAGATGAGTTTAAGCGCGTTAAAGGGGTGGGTGACTCGCTGATTTTTGGCGGACAAGATTATGCGATGCGTGTTTGGTTAAGGCCAGACCGTATGGCGCAACTTGGTGTGACTACTTCAGATATTGCCACAGCGATTAGTGCGCAGAATAATCAATATGCTGCGGGCAAAATCGGTCAAGATCCTGCACCATCAACGCAACAGCTTGTATATACGGTCACAGCAAAAGGGCGTTTGGTTGATCCTGCACAATTTGGCAATATCATCATAAAAGCCAATGGCCCCAAAGGAATTTTATATCTTAAAGATGTCGCACGTATTGAGCTTGGTGCCCAAAGTTACAATGTCAATTCTGCATTAGATGGCCAGCCTGGGGTAGCGATTCCTAT
>CAYXGE010000011.1:31192-33105 GCA_964464435.1 uncultured Methylophilaceae bacterium | reverse complement strand
ATAATCGCAAAGGTGCGACGGCGTGAGATTTCTTGCTGCAAACTAGACATGGAATAACAATACGTAAAATGCTAAAAGTCGCATTTTACCTCAAAACAAACAATGCACTAAGCAGCTATTTTTTTGTTGCAGCTAATCCAACCAAGCGTGAAATAACGATAGCGATATACATGACACCAGTGAAAATTTGTAGCGCGCCAATCGCGCGCGCTTGGCTGGAAACAGGAATCACATCACCAACCCCTGTGCTAGATTGTATTGAAAAGCTCATAAACAATAATTCAATCCAACTGCGTGGGTTATTAGGGTTAACTGCCGCTAACACGCTATTGGGATAAAGTTGTTGGCATACAGAATAGGCAAATGCAAATGCCCATACTAATAAAGTAAACGTGGCTGCCGCAGCAAACAGCTCGTCTATGGTGACAATATCGTCTTCAAACATATACATGATTAAGCTAAACGCGGCATAAAAATACAGCATGCTTTCAAATCCATGTGCCCAAGCTAACAACTGGTTTTGGTCAGTGATGTTTGCAATGATGTTTGTGCCAACAGATAAAGCTACCAATACAAAAGCTAACCAGTTAATAGCAGGGGTGCGGTACACCACCCAAACGGCTAATATCGGGACAATTAATCCAAAGCAGTTAAAAATAAGATGACTCAGTTTTGAGTCTGTCATAAACCCATAAAACAGCACACTCAATAATTGAACGCATAGCAAAATGGCAAAAGGATAGCGTTTGAATATGTTTCTAAAATCAGTCATTTATTTTAATTTCTTTTTTCAACTAGGCGGATATCACTAGATTATGATGTTGACTGCTATAGGTCAATTAAATTTTTTTAGTAACTTAATGTTGATAACTTAAAGAAATATTAAACGCTTTGTAATCAGACTCAAATAAGGCTAAGTTTGAATAATTTCTGGAATGCGTCAGCTCTAATAACAAGGCAAATTTATCTGTGAGTTGTCTTTCAACACTCATTTCATAGGTGATGTTGTTGTCGACTCTTTTTTCAAAACCATCAAAAAAAGCCTCATCAAAGTATGATTTGTTACTTGAAGCACCTAATGACCAAGTGAGACCAAGCATTTTTTTATCAATGGATGCACGGGCAAAATACGCGTAAAAAGATAAATCTTCTTCGTGCTTGATATTTTTTTCTCGATTAACACTTAGTTGCAAGTCAATAACATCTATCCCATAGCCAAAATTGACGATATGTTGAGTTAATGATGCAGTGGATGCTTTACTGTTAAAAAACTCATACTCTTGTACAAAGTTGTTCTTTGATAATGCCAAATATAAATCAGTAAAATTTCCATTTTCCTGCACATAGGTTAAATCTGATTGCAGTGCAGTACTGTCTCTAAATGGTTTATTTGCAACCCATATTCGCTGTACAGAAGGGCTTAAACTTAGTGTAAAGTCGCCCATTTTTTTTCTGGCACTAAAGTCAAAAAAAGCAATGCTAAAGTTTAGATCTTTAGCTTCAGGTACGTCTTTAATAATTGCATTTGCTGAGATATCAAAACTAACGTTGTTGCTTACGTCCCAGTTTTTCATTGTGCTGAGGTTAAGTTGATAAAAGTGACCAGCCAGCTTAGTTCTACCTTCTACAAAAATAAGTGGGGTATCAAAATCAATATTAACTAGCGGGGAAGTGTTTTTTTCATAACCAGTGCTGATACTTGCACTGAATTGGTCTGCATAACCATTTGGAATATTGATGAATAATGCTAAACAAAAACAAATTAATCTTTGGTGCAATATTAAAACTCGACAATCTCGACAGAAAAGAGAAAAAAGCAATTAAAACTCAAGTATGTCTTTTTCAAAACACACTTGAGTTAGGTCTAACTAAACGCCAACTTTGCGGCATACATTTTGGTAAACAATTGTACC
>CAYXGE010000011.1:28963-31092 GCA_964464435.1 uncultured Methylophilaceae bacterium | reverse complement strand
ATTTAACTACTTCTTTAAGTTGGTCTAGTATCGCTGGGTTATCCAACGTAGAAATATCTGCTGTAATTTCTTCGCCTTTGGCTAATGTGCGTAACAGACGGCGCATGATTTTTCCAGAGCGGGTTTTGGGCAGGTTATCACCAAAACGGATTTCATCGGGTTTGGCAATCGGGCCAATTTCTTTGCCCACCCAGTCACGCAATTCAGCCACAATTTTTTTGGCTTCATCACCTTGTGGGCGCGCACCTTTAAGCACTACATAAGCCACTACGGCCTCGCCTTTGACATCGTGCGGTTTACCAACTACAGCGGCCTCTGCCACTAGGTGATTTGCAACTAAAGCTGACTCAATTTCCATGGTGCCTAAACGGTGACCTGATACATTGAGTACGTCATCTATACGCCCCATGATAGTAAAGTTGCCTGTAGTGGCATCACGTACAGCACCATCGCCTGCAAGATAAAGTTTGCCACCAAGTTCTGCTGGGTAGTAGCTGGTTTTAAAGCGTTCAGGGTCGTTATAAATGGTGCGTATCATACTTGGCCATGGTTTTTTTATGACCAATAAACCGCCTTGACCCCAAGGTAAATCTTTACCCGTTTCATCTACCACATCAATATCAATACCAGGGAAAGGCAGTGTGCATGAGCCTGGGACTAAAGGGGTAACGCCTGGTAACGGCGTAATGACGTGACCACCCGTTTCTGTTTGCCAAAAGGTATCGACTATTGGGCAACGGCTAGCACCTACTTGTTCGTAGTACCACATCCATGCTTCCGGATTAATGGGCTCACCAACCGAGCCAAGCAAGCGTAGGGTTGAGAGATTAAAGTTTTTGGGATGCACTTCAGGTGTGGTTTCAGAAGATTTAATCAATGAGCGAATAGCCGTTGGTGCGGTATAAAATATGCTGACTTTGTGTTTTTCTACCATTTGCCAGAAACGCCCTGCATGAGGGTAGGTGGGAATACCTTCAAAAATTACTTGGGTGGCGCCCATGGCAAGTGGGCCATACGCCACATAGCTATGCCCAGTAATCCAGCCCACATCGGCAGTGCACCAAAATACATCATTAGCCTTGATGTCAAAAGTCCAACGCATAGTGTTCATGGCATGCAGTAAATAGCCCGCAGAGCTATGTTGTACGCCTTTTGGTTTGCCGGTTGAGCCGCTGGTATAGAGCAAAAATAATGGGTGTTCGGCCCCCACCATCACTGGCTCACAAGTGTTGGCACAATCTGCAATTAAGTCGTGCCACCAAATATCTTGGCTATTGAGTGTAATCTCTAGCCCCGTTTTTTTCAGGACAATGACTTGCTGAATACTTTCGCAGCCGCCCATGGCAATGCCCTCATCTACTGCGGCTTTAAGCGGCATGGTCTTGCCACCACGGAATTGGCCGTCTGAGGTAATCACAGCTTTGGCACCTGCATCAATAATGCGCTCATTTAGACTTTTGGCTGAAAAACCGCCAAATACCACTGAATGCACCAACCCCAAGCGTGCACAGGCTTGCATGGCAACTACCGCTTCTATGCCCATGGGTAAATAAATGATGACGCGGTCACCAATGCTTAAATTGAGTTTTTTGAGTCCATTGGCAAATTGACATACTTGTTCATAAAGTGACTTATACGTTAAGTGTTTACTGCTACCGTCATCAGCTTCAAAAATAATGGCAGTTTTATTAGGAATTGTACTCAGGTGTTTGTCTAGGCAGTTAACTGAAACATTGAGTTCACCATCTTCAAACCATTGATAAAAAGGTGCATTATCTTGATTAAGCGTTTTGCTAAATGGTTTATGCCAAACCAATAAATCACGCGCCAGTTTTGCCCAAAAGCCTTCATAATCTGCAGCAGCTTCAGCACAAAGTGCTTGGTAGGCAGACATGCCAGAAACATTGGCAGTTTTAACAAAATCTGCGCTGGGCGCAAATACTCGATTTTCATGCAGAACGGATTCAATTGAAGACATCTCACACCCTTAACGACTTAATGTTTTAAATTTGTTTGATAGACAGCATACGATGCAGTAAAAAATCATGTATGCTTTTTTTAAGATAATAACACCAAGTATTTTACATGCGTAGTCTAGACCAAATATTAAATACGCCCGCCAACTCTAA
>CAYXGE010000011.1:2986-28863 GCA_964464435.1 uncultured Methylophilaceae bacterium | reverse complement strand
TAAAGCAAGCATGCAAAGCTATCTACAACAGGCCAACGTGACAGATGAGGTGAAACTCAAAAAAGCTTTAAGGCAATTAAGGCAACATGTCATGTTGCGCATTATCACGCGTGATTTAAACAGCATGTGCGACCTTAAAGAAGTGATGCAAACAGTGAGTGATTTGGCAGATGTTTGTGTGCAATTTGCGGTCGACAAACATACTTCTTGGCTAGCCTCTAGCTATGGACTACCCACCGATGCACAAGGCAACGAACAAGCGTTAATAGTCATTGGTATGGGTAAATTGGGTGGGTATGAACTCAATGTGTCTTCTGATATTGATTTAATTTTTGCCTATGAACAAGAAGGTGAGACCAATGGTGAAAAAAGTATTTCAAATCAAGAATTTTTTACCCGCTTAGGCAAAAAGCTCATTACCGCGATTGATGAACCGACAGAAGATGGCTTTGTATTTAGAGTCGATATGCGGTTGCGCCCTTTTGGCACAGAGGGGGCGTTGGTCAGTTGCATAGATGCAATGGAAGAGTATTACCAAAACAATGGGCGTGAATGGGAGCGCTATGCATGGATAAAAGGCCGCGTCATGACTGGCCCTGATACCATGATACGCAAAACTCTCATGCCATTTGTGTTTAGAAAATATTTAGATTTTGGCGCGTTTACCTCTATGCGTGATTTAAAAGTGCAAATTCAACGTGATGTGAATCGCAAAGAGATGCATGACAATATCAAGCTAGGACGCGGCGGTATTCGAGAAATTGAGTTTATTGCGCAAGTGTTTCAGTTGATTCGTGGCGGGCAAGATGCCAGCTTACAAGCGCGCGCGACACTGGTAGTGCTGAAATTATTAGGTGAAAAAGGGTTGTTGCCGCAAACAACAGTGGATGCCTTGGATGCCGCTTATGTCTTTTTACGCAACTTAGAGCATCGCTTGCAATACGTTGAAGACCAGCAAACTCAAGAATTACCAAAGTCAGACGAAGCTAAAGCGCGCATTGCAAAAGCCATGAAGTTTGATGATTGGAAGGCTCTACTTACTGAGTTAGATGTCCACCGTAGTTTGGTTGAACAGCATTTTAATGCTGTGTTTAAAGACCCTAACGAGCAAAACAATCGTCATCAGCCATTACAAGAAGTTTGGCTTGGAATTACTTCTGATGAAGACGCATTAAGCCGTTTAAAAAACGTAGGTTATCAAACTTGTGATGAAACCTTGCGATTACTTAGAACCTTGCAAACAGGTAGCCGATATAAACAACTATCTGAAAAAAGTAAGCAACGTTTTGATGCCACAATGCCTCTAGTGATTGCGCAAGCAGCCATTCAAGACAACCCAGATAAAACCTTGGTGCGTTTAACGGATTTGCTTGAGGGGATATGTCGAAGAGCCAGTTACTTGGCATTGTTAGTTGAATACCCCGATGCGTTAACCTTACTTGCCAAGCTTGCCTCAGCAAGCCCATGGCTCATGCAATACTTAACCCAGCATCCCGTTTTATTAGATGAATTGTTAGATACAAATACTTTATACGCTGCACCAGATTTTGAGGCAATGCAAAAAGAATTGATGCAACGCTTGGAGGCCGCTGACGGAGATGTTGAGCGACAAATGGATTTAATGCGTCACTTTAAGCATACCGCTATATTTAGGTTTGCTACACAAGACATTGCAGGGCAGTTGCCGTTACAGTTGCTCTCTGATTATTTAAGCGAGTTAGCAGAGCGTATTCTGCAAATTTCGCTTAACTTAATTTGGCCTACGCTTAAGGGAAAACATATCGAGGTGCCAAAGTTCGCAGTGATTGGTTATGGAAAGCTTGGGGGTAAAGAGCTTGGTTATGCTTCAGATTTAGATATTATTTTTCTCTATGATGATCAAGCTGAAGGCGCAGGTGAGGTCTACGCTAAATTTGCGCAACGCATCAACAACTGGTTTAACAGCCTAACTTCTGCAGGTTTACTTTATGAAACAGATTTGCAGTTAAGACCAGATGGTAATAGCGGTTTATTGGTTAGTAGTGTAGAAGCGTTTAATGAGTACCAACATAAAAAAGCATGGGTATGGGAGCATCAGGCACTCACACGCGCTAGATTTGTTGCGGGTGATGCCAACATAGGGTCGGCGTTTGAGCAGATTCGAAAAGACGTATTGTGCCAACGGCGTGATCACGCAAAACTCAAGCAAGAAGTAATCGCCATGCGCCAGAAAATGCGTGATGCGCATGCCGAATCTCCCAATCAATTTGACATTAAACACGACGCTGGGGGCATTGTTGATGTTGAATTTATGGTGCAATATTTAGTGCTAGCCAATGCCTATCAATACCCTCAACTTTGCCATAATTTGGGTAATATCAATTTATTGCACAAAATGGCAGAACTGAGGCTAATTAATGCCACATTAGCCAATCAAGTTGCAAATGCTTATAAAAATATGCGCGAGTGCTCGCATGCTTTAAAATTACAAGGGCAGGTCTCCTCAAAAGTTGCATCTAGCTTATGGCAAATACAACGCCAGTACGTAATGAATTTATGGCAAATTGTGATGTCTTCAAAATAGTTTGTTTTTTTGTAAAATTGGCTGTATATAGCCAATTAATGATTAAAAACAATAACATAGCGCTTTAAACTCAAACAAATATCTGTTATAATTAACTTACTAGCTAGACAAAATCGATGCTAGGTATGATTAATAATTTTGGAGATACCCATGAAAAAAAATACTTTATTAACTGCGTTAATCGCAACAGCATTTGCAATGACTACTGGGGTAGTGCAAGCTGGCCACAACAAATTACCTAAAACCAAGGTTAGCATGGAAAAATGTATGCATGCTGCGCTTGCTAAGCACCCTGGTGATATTGAAACCATGGAAATGGAAATTTCTGAGGGTAAGGCACAATATGAATTTGATATTAAAACCGCTGACGGTAAAGAAGTAGAAGTTGAGTGCAGCGCTTTAACTGGTAAAGTGATTGAAACTGAGCAAGAAGTAGCCAGTGCTGATGACGCTGCATTTAAAGCTAAAGCTAAAGTAAGCCAAGCAGATGCAGAAAAAGCTGCTTTAGCAGCTTTCCCAGGCACTGTAGTTGAGAAAGAATTCTCAGTTGAGTCTGATGGCAACCCTTCATTCGAGTTTGATATTAAAACTGCTGACGGCAAAGAAATTGAAGTAGAAGTAGATGCGGTTACAGGCAAAGTATTAGAGCACGAAGAAGAAGTTTACCAAATCGGTAAAGAGTAAGAGTAACTCCAAGATGCTAAAAGCATCGACACTTAAAGGGCTCTAAACGAGCCCTTTTTATTTTTTAACTATTTAACTGTGCCTGAATAACTAATTTTGAATAACGAATTTTGATTTATTGACTGGTTTTATTGACCAATACTTCTAAATGACCATTGGCTAATGCAATATCCAAATTCTCCCCTTGCTGCACAGAATTAGCTTGCGTAATTACTTGCCCTTGTTTATTTAACACCATGGCGTAACCTCGCGCTAAAACACCTTGTGGGCTTAAGTGTTGCAAATTAGACCTGAGCAATTGAATGCGTTGTTGGTTCAGCTTGATAGAAGTTGTCATAGCTAATGCGAGTCTTGATTTAAGTTGCATTAAGGTTTCTTGTTGACGACGAAGCGATTGTTGCGGAGAAATGAGTCTGCGCGCTAGATAGTCGAGCTGTTGCATGTTGTTTTTAAGAACGTTATTCATGTGTCTTTGCATCACCAATTGCATACGTTCAAGTTGTACCGCTAAATTGCTATAGTCAGGTGAGGCTAGCTCTGCAGCTGCGGTAGGTGTTGGCGCACGCTGGTCTGCGACAAAATCTGCAATGGTAAAGTCTGTTTCATGACCTACACCACTAATAGTAGGAATTTTGCAGGCGGAAATGGCACGCGCTACAACCTCTTCATTAAATTGCCATAAATCTTCGATACTTCCGCCACCACGGCAAATAATCAGCACATCACATTCAGCGCGGTTAGCTGCTGTGGTAATAGCTTTTGCAATGAGTTCAGCCGCACCTTTACCTTGTACTGGGGTAGGATAAATTACAACAGGAATAGAAGGGGCACGCCGCTTAAGCGTGGTTAATACATCGTGTAGCGCAGCAGCATCTGGTGAGGTGACAATGCCAATTTGCTTAGGATAGAGAGGTATGGCTTGTTTACGACTTGCATCAAACAACCCTTCTTTGCTAAGAGTTGTTTTAAGTTGCTCAAAAGCCTCAAACAATATGCCTAGCCCAGCACGTTGCATAAACTCAATGGTTAGTTGAAACTCACCACGTGCTTCATATAACCCCACCAAGGCACGTGCTTCAACCAGGTCACCTTCTTTGGGTATCCAGCCTAAATAGTTGTTTTTGCCTTTGAACATGACACATCGCACTTGTGCTAGGTTGTCTTTAAGCGAAAAGTACCAATGCCCAGAAGCGGCTCGGGTGAGGTTAGATATTTCACCAGAGACCCAACATAAAGGAAACGAGCCTTCAAGCACTTCTCGCACTAAACGATTAAGCTCAGTTACGGTCAATGGCTTTTGTGGGGCAAAATTTACATTCAAGTCTGTCAAAACAGGCGTATTCCGTTAAAATGATTTCTTTTTAATTATAGCGTAAGCGTATGTGGCTCAATAATTTTCTTCTTGGCAAAACTGGCTATTTTATTGGCTTTGCTTCTTGTTTTGGCTTGGTTGCTTTGGCGTTATGGATTCAAACGCATTACAACTTAGAACCATGTCCATTGTGTATATCGCAACGCATGGTATTTATGGGCCTAGGGTTGTTATTTTTACTTGGCGCATTTTTTAACCCACGCACATTGTTGAGTAAAGGCTTTACTGCTTTGCAAGTGCTTACAGCATTGGGTGGCGCTGGTGTAGCTATTCGCCATTGGTGGATACAAGCTCACAAAGAAGAAATGATTGTCGATTGCGGGGTGGGCTTTGATTATATGTTTGAACACTTTCCACTCAAAAAAGCCTTAGATTTAGTATTTAAAGGCACTGGTGATTGCGCCGCGATTGACTGGACATTTCTTGGTTTAACCATACCGCAAATGTCACTCATTGCCTTTATTGGCTTTGCAGGTTATGCGGTTTATTTATTGAAAATAAACAAATGAATATTAAAACTTTAGGAGATTTTGTTGGTAACACGCCGTTGGTTAAGCTCCAGCGTATGGCAGGTAATACCAGCAATACTATATTACTCAAACTTGAAGGTAATAACCCTGCAGGTTCGGTAAAAGATAGGCCAGCTTTTAGCATGATTACACGTGCAGAAGCGCGTGGGGATATCAAACCTGGCGATACGCTAATTGAAGCAACCAGTGGCAATACAGGCATAGCTCTGGCGATGGTGGCTGCCATGCGCGGCTACAAAATGATATTGGTGATGCCAGAAAACCAAAGTGTTGAACGCCGTCAAAGTATGAAAGCGTATGGTGCAGAGCTGGTGCTGACTTCTAAGGAAGGCAGTATGGAGCTTGCGCGAGATGTGGCATTAAATATGCAAACGCAAGGCAAAGGCGTGGTGTTAGACCAATTTGGTAATATGGATAATCCGCAAGCGCATTATGAGGGCACTGGCCCTGAAATATGGCGTGACACACAAGGTAAAATCACCCATTTTGTGGCAAGTATGGGCACCACAGGCACGATTATGGGTACATCACGCTTTCTTAAAGAGCAAAACCCAAACATTCAAATTATTGGCGTACAACCTGAAGAAGGCGCGCAAATTCCAGGCATTCGAAAATGGCCAGAAGCCTATTTGCCGAAAATTTATGACAAAAGCCGTGTTGATGATTTAATTTATGTGGGCCAACAAGATGCAGAAAATACTACGCGTAGGCTGGCGACTGAAGAAGGTATTTTTGCGGGTATCTCATCGGGTGGTGGATTGTTTGCTGCCTTGCAATTATCAAAACGTGTTGAAAACGCGGTAATTGTGAGCATTGTATGTGACCGTGGCGACCGCTATCTTTCTACAGGTGTGTTTCCTGCCTAGCCATGCGGCTTAAACATCTTCTATTGATTGTGTTACTTAATGCATCGCAAGCGTTTGCAGTAAGTAGCATGACAATTTCAGCTGAAAAAGTCAGCCATGATAATCAAGTAACTTTGGAACAGGCCGAGTTAGTAGTCGATTTAAAAGCGAATAGCAGGGCGCTCCTCAAAGTAAAAAAGTTACATTATCAAGATGTTGAAGCCCGTGATGCAGAAATCAACTTGGATTTGCATGCTAAACCACATTTTACTGTGCTGACATCGCTTAAACAGCAAAAGGCTAATGATTGGGCTAAGGCGGAATTTTCATGTTGGTTACCTGAAGCTTTTTTTAAATCAGGTCAAACTCAAACTATTTGGCAATGTGAGCAAGGCAATATTGAAGCAAAAGGCTTAAAGTTGCCTTTTAGTATGCAATTAGCGCAATTTAATCAGGGCTTTGATGCCACGCTTAATCTAAAAGAAGCGAGTTTTTCGGATGAGGCAGGTTTACATGCGGCTGAAAAACTAACGGGGCTACTCCAATTGCAAGTGAAGCAAGAAGGCACGCAATTGCGTTGGCAAAGCAAGTTGGATTGGCACAGTGGCGAGATGTTCTGGCAGCCATTCTATGTCAGTGGTGGCGGTCATCATTTAGAAGCAAAGGGCTTGCTTAATGATACGCACATACAGGTTGAAACAGGCCAGCTCAATATTGATAAAGTAGGCGCACTCAACTTTAGCGGCAATATGCGCTTAAAAGATTATTATCTAGAAACCTTTAATGCAGAGCTACCGCAGTTAGATTTAGCCACTGCATACCCTTTAATTTTCAAACCATTGTTAGAAAAAACGGCATTTAATAATGCTGAAATCGATGGCAAGGCTGCCTTGTCTGTCAAGGTACAAAATGCCGAGTTGAGCGCTTTTACCTTGAAATTAAATGCTGTTAATATTGAAGATAAAAACAAAAAGTTTGCTTTTTATAATATCAATGCACATATCCCTTGGAGTTATGATGATATTAAGCAAGCGCGTTTTGCCTATGAAAGTGGCGCACTATTGAGTCTACCTTTGGGCAAAACAGATATTAGTGTGCAACTAAATCGATTTTCACTGACGGCTCCGCAAATTGAATTACCAATTTTAGACGGAGCATTACACTTAAAAGACGTATCTGCGGCTCGTATTGGCACACTATGGTATTGGCATTTGGGTGCTGAGCTGAGCCCTATTGCCATGCCTGCTTTTAGCCAAGCGCTAAAACTTCCACTGATGCAAGGTCAAGCTTCTGCCCAGATTCCACTGGTAACTTACCAAAACGGCAATCTCAGCACCAATGGTGAGATGGTGTTTAATATATTTGATGGTCAAGCCACAGTGACCGACTTAAGTATGCAAAATCCACTCGGGCTAACCCCCAACTTGTTTGCCAATATGCATTTACGCAACTTAGATTTAGGGCATTTAACTCGCACGTTTAGCTTTGGTGCCATAGAAGGTAAGCTCGATGGCGACATTAATAATTTAGAAATGCAAAACTGGAAACCAGTGACCTTTGAGGCAAAGGTTTATAGCAGCCCTGGCAAATATGCAAAAAAAATCTCACAACGTGCAGTAGAAAATATTTCTTCTCTAGGCGGTGCTGGCGCTGCCGCGGCTATTCAGCGTAGTGTTTTACGTTTTTTTGAGCAGTTTAACTATGAAAAGTTAGGCTTAAGTTGTGCGCTACGAGACGATATTTGCCAGATGAATGGTGTGGAGTCAACCGCACAGGGATACGTCATCGTTAAGGGAAGTGGCATCCCTGCAATCACCGTGTTAGGTTACAATCACACTGTGGGTTGGGGTGATTTGTTAGCACGCATTCAGCGCGTCATCGATGGCAATACCAAGGCTGTCGTAAAATAGCATGCAAACATCAAATGAGATTTTTGGAGAATAAAATGAAAAAATGGTTAATTGGTCTGAGCCTCGCAAGCCTACTGCCTGCTTGTGTCACCATCAATATTTACTTTCCTGCAGCTGCAGCAGAAAAAGCGGCAGATAAAATTATTGATGAAGTGTGGCAAATTAAAAATGGTCAACAAGCACCTGCGCAACCATCAGCAGAACAACCTGCTACAAAATAAGGAACCCTAATCATGAAAATTATTCAACAAAGCATGCTAGCGATATGGCTCATTTTTTTGACTACCATGATAGCGCCAAATGCCTTGGCGGCGGCTGACTTAGAGGTCAATACGCCTGCTATTAATGCGATAAAAAGCGCAATGCAAAATCGCCATGCACAACTTGCACCACATTATGCAAGTGGTGTGGTTGGCCTTGCTAAAAATGGCTTGGTAGCAGTGAGAGATGCGAGTGCAGTGCCATTAAAAGACCGTGGCAGCTTAAACACGCTGGTGGCTGCAGAAAATGCTGACCGTAACGCATTATATAAGGAAATTGCAACAGCAAATGGACACCCAGAATGGATGGATGAAGTGCGTAGCACATTTGCACAGCGCTGGATGGATAAAGCGCAAGCGGGCTGGTGGGTAGAGGGTGCTAGCGGCTGGGCGAAGAAATAAGCCATGTTGCCAACGCTTGTCTTTGATATTGAAACCATTCCTGATACAGATGGTTTAAAGTCGCTACTTGATTTGCCAGCAGAAACATCGGCAGAGGATGTTGCTAATATTGCATTTCATCAGCGCAGGCAAAATAATGGCTCTGAATTTTTACCACTACAGCAACATCGTGTAGTCGCTATATCCTGTGCCTTACGCGAAGGTGATAGCTTTAGAGTGTGGACGTTGGGTACGGCTGAATCAAGTGAAGCCGAAATGATTCAACGCTTTTTTGATGGTATAGAAAAATATACCCCTAATTTAGTTTCATGGAACGGCGGTGGTTTTGATTTGCCTGTATTGCACTATCGAGGCATGATTAACTCTGTGCAAGCCCCAAGATATTGGGATATGGGCGATGATGACCGCGAGTTTAAATGGAACAACTATATTAGCCGCTACCATACTCGTCACCTCGATTTAATGGATTTGCTTGCGATGTATCAAGCCCGTGCAAATGCACCATTAGACCAAATCGCACAGCTTTGTGGGTTCCCTGGTAAGTTGGGTATGGACGGTAGTAAAGTTTGGGAAGCCTATAAAAATGGTAATATTGAGGGTATTCGCAACTACTGTGAAACCGATGTAGCCAATACTTATCTCGTGTTCTTGCGCTTTCAACTGATGCGTGGTGCGCTAACAAAAAGTACTTATGCAGATGAAATTGCCTTGGTTAGAGAAACTTTAGCAAGTGATACGCAGCCGCATTGGCAAGAATTTATGGCGGCTTGGAAAATATAAAGATTTAAATAGTCAGTATGGCAAAATTATTTATTTTTAGAGATGGCGCTTTTTTAGGCGAATTTCCCCTCAAAAAGAAGCGCGTAAGTGTTGGACGATTATCCTCTTGTGATATCCAAATTGACAGCTTAGCAGTAAGCAATGAGCACCTTATTATTACCCTATTGTTTGGCAAATATACCGTGGCTGATATGGGCAGTACTAATGGCACTCTTGTTAATGGTAAGGCCATTGAAAAAACGATATTGCAAGCAAACGATGTCATTGAAGTTGGTAATTACCGCTTAAAATTTGTAGAACAGGATGACCTTGCTCAATACGCGGGTTTTGAACAAACTGTGTTGGTGCAAAAAGAAACTGCTAGGGCCGCGGCAACAAAAAAACAAGCATCATCTCCAACACTTGAAAACAACCTCAAATCAGCTAATTTTGTTTTAGATCCTAATATTGTCGCGTCTTACATGGTAGATAAGGTTAAAGCGTCACTCACTGTCATCAGCGGCACAAATCAGGGTAGAGTATTACAGATTAATAAGCCGCGTATCCCAATCGGTTGGCCTGGGGTGCAAGTTGCAGATGTCATTACTAACCCTCAAGGCATATTTATTAAGCATAGCGAAGGATTAAATTACCCCGTGGTGAACGGCACCAATATTGGCTCACATTATTATTTACTTAATGATGCTGATGAATTTGAGTTGGCGGGGGTGAAAATGGCCATTTCAATTAAAGAAAGCAAAGGTTTATTCGCCGTTATCGGCAATTTCTTTAAAAATTTCTTTTAGTTCGCTATTGTTTTTGGCCTCATTTAATACCATCTCATGACTACTAAGTTTCTGCAAACATTCAGCTTTTTGGCGGCAAGTGAGTAGTAAGTTATCTTCTAAGAAGATTCCTTGTATTTCTAAAAAGTCACCTTGCCATTGCCCTTGCTTTTCATATTGAGTGATATGTGGATTTTGCTTGATTAAGCGCATCGTGCCAAAGCCATTTTTCTTATCATGCTTGTATTCGCCAACATGAGAACTGCCATCAGGCCATTGTGTGGCACCTTCGCCGTGCATCATGTTGTTAAAAAACTGTCCTTCATAACGGGTGCCGTCCTCCCATAAATAGACGCCTTGGCTATTGCGCATATTGTTGAGGTAATGCCCCGTATGGCGGCTACCATTGGGCATGGCAAATGTGCCTAAACCATCCATTTTTCCTGCTTTATACTCACCATCGTAACGTCCGCTAGGTTTGCCATTGCTATACCATTGCAAACTGCCGATACCATCAGCATAGCCATCTTTGCAGGCACCATGCCATGAAACGCTGTATAGTTTTAGGGGTTTAGAGTTTAGTACCTTGCAACCAGATTCGGGGTCGGTAATGGTGTTGTCAGCATGTGCAATAGAAATCAAGCCATTTGCAATCAAGAATGCAGTGCCTAATATTACATGCTGTTTAATCATAGTAAACTCCAAAATTTTAAACATTCATTGATTGAAAGATTAATCATCATAATACTTATGCGGTAAAATTTAAACTATGCAAAATTATTCAAAAAATTTACCACAACTCGCTACCATAGAGTCATTAGACCAAGAGGGTAGAGGTGTTGCCCATGTGGATGGCAAAGCAATTTTTATTGAAGGCGCACTTATCGGTGAGCGCGTTGAATATCAATCTACATTACGCAAGCCTACGTATGAGTTTGCGCGGGTTGTTAATGTACTTAAGGCCTCCAATCAACGTGTTGAACCCAAGTGTCCTCATTACGTGCGTTGTGGTGGTTGCGCATTACAACACCTTGATGCGGCAGCGCAAGTGGCGGCCAAGCAACGGTTGCTTGAAAGCAATTTATGGCATATAAGCCGCGTAAAAGCAGACAATATGTTGCCGCCTTTATATGGCCCGACTTGGGGGTATCGTCATAAAGCGCGTTTACGCGCACGTTATGTTCCAGCAAAGTCTCGCGTATTAGTAGGTTTTAATGAGCGTGCAACGCGCTACGTGGTGGATATGAATAGCTGTGAAGTATTGCCACCGCACTTGTCTGCACTGATTACCCCGTTACAAGAAGTGCTGATGCAACTGACCATTCGAGATGCCATTCCGCAGATTGAGATTGCTGTGGGTGAAGATAATATTACGGTGCTAGTTGTGCGCATTATGGACCCGTTAGAACCCCAAGATGAAGCTTTATTACAGGCTTTTGCAGATACCCACCAAGTGCATATTTGGACGCAAAGTAAAGGCTTAGACACTGTAAAACCGTTGCATCCAGCCAGTGCAGATTTGCGCTATTCATTGCCTGAGTACAACTTAAGCTACCCCTTTAGCCCCATTGAGTTTACACAGGTGAATCCGCACATTAATCGTGTGATGATACGCCGCGCCATGCAGTTGCTTAACCCACAAGCAGGTGAAAAAATTGCAGATTTCTTCTGTGGTTTAGGTAACTTTACCTTGCCTATTGCGCGCAGTGGCGCACAAGTAGTGGGGTTTGAAGGGTCCGCTGCATTGGTTAAACGTGCTAAAGAAAGTGCAATAATTAATGGCCTAGACACTCAAGTTTTGTTTCATGAAGCCGATTTATTTATGATGGCGACTGACGCGTTAAAGGCGTTGGGTACTTATGATAAATGGCTGATAGATCCGCCACGTGATGGTGCAATGGAGTTGGTCAAGTCACTTGCAAATGCGCAAGAGGATACGAGCAGTAGCCCAAAATCGATAGTGTATGTGTCTTGTAACCCAGCAACCTTAGCAAGAGATGCAGGTATTTTGGTATTGCAAAAAGGGTATCGATTAAAAGCGTGTGGGGTGATTAATATGTTCCCTCATACCACCCATGTGGAGTCTATTGCGCTATTTGAAAAAATATAAACTCTAAGGAGTTTGCAATGAGTGAGCGCAATGAAAGGCCTTTATATGAAGGCAATAAGCAGGCTTATCGTGGTGCAGATAGACGTAAAACAATTCGCAGAAAATCAGACAGGGTTAATCACTACCTAAAGTATTTTCTAGTAATTGTGCTAACAATAGTTGTGGTAAAGCTATTTAAAATTTAACATGCGGGCATGAGATGTGTTGCCCTTTTGTTAATTACCTGTATTTTACTGGCATGTCAGCCGTCAACGCCTAAGCAAGCTATCAGCTTTGCCGTGGCGCAAGCCCCCCTTAATTTAGACCCACGCTACGCAACAGACGCCGCCTCAGAGCGCGTTAATCGCCTTATTTATCAACCCTTGGTTGATTTTGACAATGCCTCAAAACCCGCGTGGATATTGGCTCGTGGCGATACTATCAATGACACAAATTACCGTTTTACCTTGATAAAGCCAGCAGTTTTTCATCATGGAAAAGCACTCACCTCAGCCGATGTAAAAGCCACCTATGAAAGCTTGCTTGCGCTAAAAGATGCCCCACATACCGCAGAGTTTAGTCACATTCAGGCTATACATACGCCCGATGATAAAACTGTGATTTTTCAACTCAAACATGCAGATAAGCATTTTGTATCAAAACTCATTTTAGGTATTTTGCCGCAAGACTTAATCGCGCAACATCATGATTTTTCGCGCCAGCCTGTGGGTAGTGGCGCTTTTAAGTTTGAAGCTTGGCATAAACACCTCCACTTAAAACGCCTTAGCGATGGGCAAGTTGTCAGCTTTACAGAAGTGAAAGACCCCACCGTGCGCGTACTTAAATTATTGCGTGGCGAGGCCGATTTAATACAGGGTGATTTACCCCCAGAACTCGTGCGCTACTTAAAAACCAAGTCAAACATAGAAGTGTTAGAAGGGGTGGGTGCTAATTTTTCATATCTTGGCCTCAATATGCAAGACCCCATATTAAAACAGCACAATGTGCGTTTAGCCCTTGCCCATGGCATAGACCGTAAGGCAATTATTCAGCATGCGATGGTAGGCGGTACGCGCCAAGCAGGGGCGATATTGCCACCTGAACACTGGGCTGGCAACGCCCAGCTAAAAGCCTATGATTACGACCCTGAAAAAAGCAAACAATTACTGCTTAAGGCGGGCATTAAATTACCGCTTAAACTTGTATACAAAACCTCTACTGATGCACAACGGGTGCGATTAGCCACCATCTTACAAGCGCAGATGCGCGTGGCGGGTATTGATTTAGAAATTCAAAGTTTGGATTGGGGTACGTTTTTTCAAGATGTAAAACAAGGCAACTTTCAACTTTATGGTTTAACTTGGGTAGGCATTAAAACACCAGAAATCTATAGCAAAGCCTTTGGTTCAAGCTATTTTCCGCCCAATGGCTTTAACCGAGGGCGCTATATTGATGCCGATTTAGATGCGCTCATTTCAAAAGAAGATTGGCCTGCCGCTACACAACGCATCCACGAACAGTTGCCCTACATACCGTTATGGTATGAAGGGCAATTTGCCGCCATGCAAAACAACATGAATAATTATGCGCCTAAAGCCGATGGTAACTGGGATGACTTAGCGACCATCACGCGTAAGCATTAAAAACGTCTTACTTAATTTCTTTGTGGCCTGTAATCATAGCTTTCACTAAATTTTCTTTATGGGCATAGCTAGATAAAATCACACCGCCAACATGTAATGCAACCAATAACAATGTTAAATTGGCAAAAAACTCATGAAGACCTTCCCAAAACTCTTCATCTTGCTCGTTTACCATTTCGTTATTTTCTGTGATGGTTGTGACAGCGATGTTGCCTTTATTTTTTTCAGCGGGCTCATTTTCTTCAGCTTCTTTCGCTTCATCTTCTTTAGTTTTATCTTCATTAGCATAAGCCGTTGAAATAACAGCTAAGTCGGCCATCGTTTTAGTAGTAACGCTTTGCGCATTAGCGCCGTAAAACCTCGCAAATGGCCCAGCGTTATCTTCAACTGCATATAAGGCTAGTCCAGAATAAACCGTAATGCACAAGCTTGTAAGCAATGCAATCACCATGATGCCGCCAGCTGGGTTATGTCCTAAATAATGCTGTGGCTTGCGTTGTGCTAAGCCTTTTAAATATGCAAAAATAGTTGATGGATGATAAATAAAGTCTTTAAATTTGGCGTGTTTGCTACCAACTAAGCCCCAAAAAATTCTAAATATCACAACAGCTCCAACCACATATCCAGCCCAAATATGCTGAGTCATCAATTCATCTTCTGTAAAATAGGCGGTGAAAAAGGCGATGACTAATGTCCAATGTCCTATTCTAACAATGGGGTCCCATACTTTTATAGATTGTGTATTTGTACGCATGTTATTTCTCCTAATTATTTAAAACCTTCTAATAAAAACGCATATTTAAATGGTTGACATGGTCAATATTTAAATTGGGCGTTAAACTTGTACGCATGTTGCGCTTTAAGTAAAAGCATGTGAATGCGTCATATGACATGTGCGCAATTTTTAAAAAGGGTTTGAGTAATTTATGTCACAAGACTTACAGCATCAAAAGCTCATTAAAATTGGGTTGGCGTTGTACGCAATTATTTTTGCGCTCATTGCATTAGATATGATGGGTGATTACAGCGATGGCATTGATTGGGGGCATATTGCCATAGAGCTTGCTGTGTTAGTGTTTGCAGTAATTGGTCTAACTTTACTTGGGCGTGCATACTACCTAAACACACAACTTACCTTACAACATTTACAGACCGATCTCGATGCGGCCAAGCAAGATGCTGCGCGCTGGCGTGAAGAAAGTCGCGATTTAATTCAAGGTCTTGGGCTTGAGATTCAAAAACAGTTTGCTCGTTGGAATTTAACCCAAGCCGAAAGTGAAGTGGGTTTGCTAATTTTAAAAGGGTTTAGCCATCAAGAAATTGCCGATATTCGAAACGCCAGTGAACGTACTGTGCGTGAACAAGCTAGAGCGCTTTATCGTAAAGCAGGTTTGGCTGGGCGTTCTGAACTTTCTGCGTTTTTTCTAGAAGATTTACTATTGCCAAACGCATCACTCAAAACATAAGACAATCAAGTAAAATAGATCTTATGCATATCGATATTGCTATCTCTACACAAACTCTGACGCTGTTAGACGACAGCGGTGAACTGCTTGCCGAGTTTCCTGTATCTACCGCTGCCAATGGCGTGGGTTGCGAGAAAAATAGTGGCTGCACGCCGTTAGGCGCGCATATTATTCGCGCCAAAATTGGTGAGGGCGCACCTGCCAATACCGTGTTTGTGGGGCGCAGGCCAACAGGTGAAATTTGCACGCCAGAATTGATGGCGCAATACCCTAATCGTGATTGGATTTTGACGCGCATTTTATGGTTGAGCGGTAAAGAGGTCGGCAAAAATAGGCTAGGCAATGTCGATACCATGCAACGCTACATTTATATTCACGGTACGCCCGATAGCACGGATATGAGCGTGATAGGCTCGCATGGCTGTGTGCGTATGCGTAATGCCGATATGATTGCCTTGTTTGACATGGTGCCTGTCGGCACATCAGTAGACATTCACAATGATTAATCGATTACTCGCAATATTCCCCGTGGTGTTTGGGGTGTTGCTACTCACCTTTTTGTTAGTGCATCTGGTACCGGGTGACCCAGTAGAAGTCATGCTAGGTGATTCTGCCGCGAGTGCAGACCGCGAAGCTTTACGCGCAGAGTTAGGCTTAAATCAACCCATTTACACACAGTTTGCACAATATTTGGGCAAACTAGCGCAGGGTGATTTTGGGCATTCTATACACACAAAAACGCCTATTGTTGAGCTTATTAAAACGCGCTACCCAGCTACTTTGCGGTTGGCGTTGTTCGCGATGTTAATAGGCATTACGATTGGTGTGCCTATGGGTATTTATGCGGCGCTTAAAGCAGGGCATTGGCAAGATATTGTGGTCACCATTATTTCAGTGCGTTTATCTGCCATGCCAGCATTTTGGTTGGGGCCTATGCTCATGTTGATATTTGCAGTTTGGCTAGGCTGGTTCCCTGTCAGCGGCATGGATTCAACAGCTTCCATTATTTTGCCTGCAATGACTTTAGGTTTTGGTTTAAGCGCCATTTTAACGCGCATGACGCGTACCAGTTTGCTTGAAGTGCTGAACGACGACTTTATTCGTACTGCGCGTGCCAAAGGCCTTAGTGAGCCAACTGTTATTGTGCGACACGCTTTACGTGCGGCATTATTGCCTATTATTACCATAGTAGGCTTGCAAATGGGTAGCTTGTTGGCAGGCGCGGTGATTACGGAAACCATTTTTAGTTGGGATGGCATCGGTAGATTATTGGTTGAGAGTATAGAAAAGCGTGATTACCCAGTAACCCAAGCCTGTGTGCTAGTGGTTGCATTGAGTTATGTGTTGGTAAATGCCCTTACTGATGTATTGTATCGCTTAGCAGACCCGCGCGTGAGGCATGCTTAGCGATGAAATATTTTGCAGGTACGATTTTACTGTTTTGGTTGCTTGCCGTGGTGCTCGGGCGTGTATTAAGTCTGCAAGGTAATGAAATACAGTTAACGCAAATTTTAGCGAATCCAAACTGGCATTTATGGCTTGGCGCAGATGATTTGGGGCGTGATATTTTGGCGCGTATTTTACGCGGGGTAGAGGTTTCAATATGGGTAGCACTTAGCGTTACCGCAGTTACCATGTGTATAGGTGTATTGGTTGGCTTGTTGGCAGGCTATTATGGTGGAAAACTAGATAAACTATTAATGCAAGTCACAGATGTGTTTTTAGCTTTTCCTGGTATTTTGCTTGCTATCGCTTTTGCCGCAGTACTGGGGCCTGGCATCAACAATCTAATATTGGCGCTATCTTTAACGGGTTGGGTTAGTTACGCGCGTTTAACGCGAGGTCAAACATTAACTTTGCGTCATCGACAGCATGTGATTGCAGCGCAATCATTAGGGGCAAGCACATTACGAATAGTGTTGAAGCATATACTGCCACTGTTGGCTTCCATTTTAGTAGTAGAGGCAACCTACAGCCTTGCCAGCGTGATGATTGCCGAAGCCAGTTTGTCATTTTTAGGGTTAGGTATACAAGCGCCTAATGCGTCCTGGGGCGCCATGTTGCGCGATGGTGTGCGCTATATGCTGGTTGCGCCACATTATATTATTGCTGTGGGTTTAAGCTTAATGAGCTTAATTTTAGCCATTAATTTGGCTGGAGATGTGCTTAGAGACAAACTGGACGTTAGGACAGAGCGATGATAAACAGGCAATATCGATATTACGATTTAATCATGGCGGCATTTGTATGCGTGCTAGTGTGTTCAAATTTAATTGGCCCTGCTAAGGTTTCGCAGATAGATGCGCCATTATTAGGCACCATTACCTTTGGTGCAGGCGTGTTGTTTTTCCCCATCAGCTTTATATTTGGCGATATTCTCACTGAAGTCTATGGCTATGCTGCAAGCCGCCGTGTAATTTGGGCAGGTTTTGCGGGCTTGGCATTTGCAAGCTTAATGGCATGGATGATAGTGGCGCTACCACCCGCGCCATTTTGGCAAAATCAGCATGAGTATGAAGTAGCGTTTGGCAGCACTTGGCGCATTTCATTGGCTGGCTTAGTTGCCTTTGCTGTGGGCGAGTTTGTGAATAGTTACGTCATGGCTAAAATGAAAATTAAAAGTGCAGGCAAACATTTGTGGCAACGCACCATTACCAGCACTGTGTTTGGCGAAACCATTGATACCGTGATGTTTGTACCACTCGCTTTTTGGGGCACAGGGATTATTCCTAACGATAAAATTCCGCTGGTGGTGGGGGCGCAAATTGTAGCTAAAATTTTGGTAGAAGTAGCATTTACGCCTGTGGTGTATAAAGTGGTAGCGTTTTTAAAACGTGCAGAAAATGAAGATTATTACGATACAAAAACCGATTTTACGCCATTTAAACTCTAGTTATTTACAGAATATCTCTTAAGTTGCGATAAAATTTAGCACATTACTTTTTAAAGGTTTAACCATGTCTTTAGGCCCCATTATGCTCGATGTGGTTGGCACAGAACTGACCGCTGACGACATTAGACGATTACAACATCCGCTCGTGGGTGGCGTGATTTTATTTTCACGAAACTTTGTTGATTGCGCCCAATTACGTGCGCTTACAGCCAGTATTCACGCGGTTCGCCAGCCACCGCTTTTAATTGCAGTAGACCATGAAGGCGGGCGTGTACAGCGCTTTAAAGAAGGGTTTACCAAAATCCCACCCATGCGTGAGTTTGGACATATTTGGGATAAAAGCCCTAAACGCGCGAAAGAGTTAGCCAAAGAAGCAGGGTGGATTTTAGCGGCAGAGCTACGAGCGCATGGCATTGATTTTAGCTTTACCCCCGTGTTGGATATGGATTACGGCGATAGCTTGGTGATTGGCAACCGTGCGTTTCATGGTAATGCGCAAGCGATTCATGATTTAGCCTATAGCTTAATGCAAGGTTTAAAACAAGGCGGTATGGCGGCAGTAGGTAAGCATTTTCCTGGGCATGGTTTTGTGGTGGCAGATTCTCACGTGAGTATTCCTGTGGATGAACGCGGTTTTGATGACATTGCCGCCAATGACATGCAAACGTTTAAAAATATGATAGACGATGGTATTCAGGCAATTATGCCAGCGCATGTGATTTACCCAAAAGTGGATGACAAGCCTGCTGGGTTTTCAAGCAAATGGCTACAAAAAATATTGCGTGAGCGTTTAGGCTTTGATGGCGTGATTTTTAGTGATGACCTCAGCATGGAAGGCGCAACCGTTGGCGGCGATGTCACCACGCGAAGCTTGGCGGCACTTAATGCAGGTTGTGACATGATATTGTTATGTAATCGCCCTGATTTGGCTGATGAACTATTGGCGAATTTAAAGTGGAATATCTCAGGCCCAAGTTTAGCGCGCTTAGCCCGTATGCACGGGCATAAACAGCCAGCGGATATGGTAGCACTGCATGAAAGTGCTGAATTTATGAAAGCGGTGCATGCAGTAGGTAATGTAGGAAAAGCTGAAGGTGATTTGTTTATTGCTTAACTAAATTGTAAAACTCTAGGGGTACGCTAATAGTATGGATATTCCAATTATCATTGATATAGAAGCCTCGGGCTTTGGTAAAAATGGTTACCCCATTGAAGTTGGTATCATTACAGAAAATGCCAGCACTTGGTGTTCTTTAATTACGCCTGAAGAGGATTGGCAACACTGGGATGAAAGCGCTGAAAATGCGCATCATATTAAGCGTGAGTTTTTATATGCACATGGTAAATCAGCCAAAGAAATTGCCCAACAGCTCAATGAAAAATTACTGAATAAAACCGTCTATACCGATGGCTGGATGCACGATTATGTGTGGATTTCACGTCTGTTTGATGCCGCTAATATTGCGCAACGTTTTAAGTTGGAAGATTTACGTCATGTCCTCACCGAGCAACAACAAGCCACTTGGCATGTAACTAAAGACCAAGTACTTAAAGAACTCAATGATACCCGTCATCGCGCAAGTATTGATGCTAAAGTTATACAAATCACATGGCTAAGAACGCGGTCTGACCAGTCTTAAGCATTAAATTAAATACATTTTGTTACATGAATATGGTTGAAACTTTACGCTTTTTTATATACTCTAATCTAAGTGTTAATTACTTAAGGATACACAATGCAAACTAACTACCAAACAACTACCACTAGCGCATCGGCCCTATCAACCAACAAAGTATTGCGTAACACCTACGCATTGCTAGGCTTAACCATGATACCAACCGTCATTGGTGCAGTCATCGGCATGAGCATGAGCTTTGGCTTTGCTGCAGAGCACCCAATTATGTTTGCTTTGGGTGGTTTGGCGGTCATGATGGGTTTGTTTTACGCCATTCAAGCCAACCGTAATAGTGCGTTGGGTGTGGTACTACTCTTAGTGCTAACAGGTTTTATGGGTTTAATGTTAGGCCCAATTTTGCAACATGCCTTACATTTAAGTAATGGTGCACAATTGGTGGGTCTGGCTGCTGGTGGCACTGGTTTAATCTTTATAACTTTGGCAGGTATTGCTACCACCACCAAAAAAGATTTTAGCTTTATGAGCAATTTCTTGATGGTAGGTATTATCTTATTAATTGTTGCTTCACTTGCTAATATGTTCTTCCAAGTGCCAGCAGTTTCATTGGCGTTGTCAGGTGTTGCGGTGCTATTGTTTGCAGGCTTTATGTTGTATGACGTGAGCCGCATTGTAAACGGTGGTGAAACCAATTATGTGATGGCAACCTTAGCGCTGTACCTTGATATTTACAATATGTTTACTAACTTATTGCAATTATTGATGGCTTTTATGGGTGGCGATGATTAATTAGTTTTTAGATTACAAAACCTGCGTTGGCAACATCGCAGGTTTTTTTACGTCTTATGTTTCACGCTTTTATTTGCTGTTTCTACGTTGTTTAAAAAATGCACTTAATACTGCACCGCATTGCTCAGCCAGTATGCCACCAAGCACTACGGTGTGATGGTTTAATCTGGTTTCTTGCATTAAGTTCACCACGCTGCCACAAGCGCCTGTTTTAGGGTCGCTAGCGCCGTAAACAAGTTGTGCAATACGCGCATGTTGTATCGCCCCAGTGCACATGGCGCAAGGCTCAAGCGTGACATATAAGGTACAGCCTACTAAGCGATAATTACCCAAAAATTTGGCGGCATCACGCAGGGCAAGCATTTCAGCATGGGCGCTGGGGTCGTGCATGGCAATGGGGGCATTACTGCCACGGCCAATAATTTCACCATCTTTTACCACAATAGCACCTACAGGCACTTCACCTGCATTGGCTGCTGTTTCGGCTAGCGCAAGTGCTTGTTGCATCCAAGCTTCATGGGAGTGGTTTGCTAATGAGTCGGTCATTTTAAGGTAAAGTCTTTTACGGCTTGTTGTAGTTGTTTAATGGCTCGTTGTTTGGCTGTTTCATCATGATGGTGTTGATATTGTAGCGCGATATAGAGGTCTGTAATGTGCGCAATATCATGTTGCTTGCGTGGTAATAATTGTGCGGCACGTACACCAAAATCTAAGGCACCTTCATGCGCTTGGCGTTCTAAACCTACCCCTTTTAATGTCTTTAAAAAAGCCAAATAAGCCTTTTGCGTTGCACTTACATGGCGGCTTGGGTGTCTAAATAATAGCACGCCTACCACGGCCATCAGTACGCCAAGGCAAGCCAGCATGAGCCACACTAAGGTTTGCAAGCCAGCGTTGCTACCTGTGAGTGCGCGTATAAAATCTAATTGCTTTTGCTCGTTATAGCCCAACACATATTGATTCCAGCCGTTGTTCATGGCATCCCAATTGAGATACAGTTTTTTAAGAAACGGGTATTCTTTGCGCGTCATCAGTGGCAAGGCTTCTGGCATTACGTTACCCATGCCTGATTCAATACGCGTGGGTGAAACTGCCGCAGTGGGGTCAATGCGCACCCAGCCACGGCCTTGTAACCACACCTCTGCCCATGCATGGGCATCGGATTGCCGCACAATTAAGTAATTGCCTACTGGGTTTATTTCACCGCCTTGGTAACCTGTAACCACGCGTGCTGGCACGCCAGCGGCGCGCATTAAAAACACAAAGCTACTGGCGTAGTGCTCACAAAATCCTTTGCGTGTATTAAACAGAAAGTCATCCACAGGGTTGGCACCAAGTAGTGGCGGGCTTAAGGTGTAAACAAAGTTTTCAGTTTTAAATAGATTGAGCGCATTGGCTACAATTTGCGCAGGTGCTTGCGTTGACCATTGTTTTGCTAAGGCAAAGCTTTGTGGGTTGGCATCATCATTGAGTTGAAGCGCAAGCTCGCGGTCACGTGATGAAAGTTGTTCTGCTAAGGTGTAATTGAGGTGTGAGCTGACATCGTAACGGATACGCGTGCGTATAGGCTCTTTACTTAATACTTGTTTATCACTGGTAACAATAGCGTTGGCAGGGCGTTCATGTGGCATGTCCAACATTAGCAACCATCGGCGGTTATGTGGCTCTAACGTTACGGCATAGCGTACAAGATCCTGACGATTACTCACGACTTCTTTTTCTACCATTGGGTTTTGGCTACGCATGACCCATGAGGTGCCGTCGTAATGCCAAAGCACAGGCCCACGCCAATAGAGCTGTGAGAGAGGTGGGATAGGGTCTTTAAATTCGGCTCTAAAGGCAATTTTGGCGGATAAACTCAAGTTGCTGATATTGCCCGGTTGCATGCTGTCACTAAGCCCACTCATCGCGCTATAGCTGTCTTGCGGAATACCCCAAATGGGGCCCGGTATGCGCGGAAACAGCACAAATAAAATGAGCATAAAGGGGATAGATTGCGCCAATAATTTAAACGCATAACGTAACGGCCATTGCCAAGGCAACAAGCCTTTGGGGTAGCTAATATGAATTAAAGTGGCGGTGAGTAAGGTAATAGGCACAACAATATAGGCGGCTAACAATATAGACTGGGTGAATAAAAAGCCTGTGATGGTCAGAAAATAACCAGCGAAGATGAGCAACACATAATCGCGCTTTTGATTGGTCTCCATCAGTTTGAGTGCCAACATGATAGAAAGCAAAGCCACGCTAGCATCACGTCCAAAAAAGCCCTTGTAGGTAAACAAAATGCCTAAGGCGGCGAGCATGGTCATTGGCAACAGTACGATTAGCTTAGGCATGGTGCGTTGTTGCTGTTCAATTAAGTATCGCCAAACGCCAAAGCCAATAATAAAGAGCGACACCCAAATGGCAAGGTGATGAAAATGCGGCACTATGGCTGAAAGCATTGCCAGCAATAACCAACGTAAATGTTGAATGTGCATGGCTTGCATATTAGAACTTAGCCAAAGCAAGTGCTTTAAGACAAGCTAAATAATGCGCTTGACCCTGATTGGGCGATATTTCTAGCTGCGGGCAACGAAGACCGTAACTCAGTTGTTTGCCATGGGCATCCAGCACCCAGCGCGTGAGTTGGCTAATGCGTTTTTCAACATCTTGGCCTTGCGTGTTTTGCCAGTCTAGCCAAATGGCGCGGTTAGCTTCACCTTCAAATTGCTTGGTGAGCATGCCTTGCTCACGTGATGAGGCTTTCCAGTCGATGCGTCTGGGTGAATCACCAAATTGGTAGGCACGGTGGCCTGCAAAATCATCATCACCTTGCACATGTTCATGCTGGCCTTGCTCGCCTTCATTAGCGGCATAAGGCAGTGGCATGGTGTTTAAGCTTGGGTGCGGGTACACCAAGCATTGCATGTTTAAGTTGGCATAAGCCCACACATGAAACAAACTTAAAGGAAACTCGGTATGTAAACGCACGCGAGGTGCTTTTAGCCAGCCACGTTGCTGTGTGTTTAAGGCAATTGAGAACGTGGCTGTGGCATTTGCGGCAATGTCAGTATAGGTCTCAGGCATGCCTTCAAATTGCGCACAAATTGCATAGCGAGGCTTTTGTTTGGTTTCTATGAATTGCAGCTCAAATTGTGCAAGTTCACCAGCAAACACAGGGCTAACTTGTCTATACACAATTTGCAAATGGGCTAAATTGCGCCAAGTATGTAGCATGGTCATCATGCCCAAGCCTGTAAGTAAAAAAGTAAGTACAAAGCCCAAACTTAGGCTGTAGTTAATTGAGCCAGCGAGCATGGCAATGAGCACTAACGCGTATAACCAGCCATAGCGTGTGGGTAAGATATAAATAAAGCGGGTGCCTAGGGTGGCAATACCAGTTTCAACTTGCGCTACACGCAGCAAGTTTTGCCATGATTTGAAAAGGTTTGAACTTGCCATATGGCAAATGGCTAATTCACGGTTACTGATTGAACAATATGGCCGACCAAATCTTTAGCGCCTTCCGCCCCGCTGGCTTTTTGTAGGCGATGTTCAGCCACACTTCTGAATACCGCCTGCACGTCTTCAGGTATCACAAAGTCGCGTCCATCCATCATGGCCCATGCTTGTGCACATTGCTTAAGTGCCAAGCCAGCGCGTGGCGAAAGACCTGCAACAGCATGCGCATGATTGCGGCTAAAACTGAGTAAACCTTGCACGTAATCTAACACCGCCTCTGAAACGTGAATTTGATTCACCTCAGCTTGTAATTTAAGTAAGGTGTTGGCATCAATACTCGCCGCCAATTGCTTGCTGATTGAACGACCGCCGTTATTTTTAAGGAGCTCACGCTCTGATTGGGCATCTGGATAGCCTAAATGGATACGCATCAAAAAACGGTCTAGCTGTGACTCTGGTAAAGGGTAGGTGCCAATATGCTGTGTTGGGTTTTGCGTGGCAATGACAAAAAAGGGTTGCGGGAGTGTGCGTGTTTCTCCTTCTAGTGTGACTTGCCCTTCTTCCATCACCTCTAACAAGGCGCTTTGCGTTTTGGGGGTGGCGCGGTTAATTTCATCGGCTAATAACACATTGGTAAACACAGGCCCTGCATGAAACTTAAATGAGGCGGTGTTACGGTCATACACTGAAACGCCAAGCACATCGCCCGGTAATAAATCACTGGTAAATTGCACGCGGTTAAATTGTAGGCCCAGCACTTGTGCCAATGCGTGTGCTAAGGTGGTTTTACCCATGCCAGGCAAGTCTTCAATCAGTAAATGACCTTTTGCTAAAATGCAGGCCAAGGCGAGCCGAATTTGTGGCTCTTTTCCTAAAATAATTTGCTGAGTAGCTTTAATAATTGGGTCAATGATTGGATGCATGATATGTTCTGTAAAGTTGGTTAAATTGATAGCGAATTTCAGGAATCAGTTCTGAGGCGGTTAAGCCTGCTGGGCCAATGCCGCGTTCAACGAGCTTATCCGCTGCTAATCCGTGCAAATATACACCTAATTGGGCAGCCTCAAAGGCAGAAAGTTTCTGTGCTAATAATGCGCCAATTACTCCGCTTAGCACATCGCCAGTGCCGCCTGAAGCAAGACCTACGTTGCCAGTATGGTTGATTACAATATCACCGTTGTGCGATGCACATAAAGTATTGTTACCTTTTAATAAGGCTATACAATTAAATTGTTTGGCAATATTTAAGCATGCTTGCTCACGGTCGGCCTGAACAACTTCAGTGCTACTGCCTAATAAACGGGCAGCTTCAGCTGGGTGTGGCGTCATCACTGTGATAGCATCTCTGTTTTGAACATCTATTTGCAACGCTTGGTGCTGCGCTATTAGATTCAAAGCATCGGCATCTAGCACCAAGGTAAGTTTAGTTTGTAGCCATTGGCTTAGTAGTTGCAAGGCAAAATTGCTGTTACCAAGCCCAGGGCCTATCACTAAGGCATCTACTGTAATTGATGACAAGGCATGTATAGAGCGGCACATGATTTCTGGATGTATGCTATCAACACTTGGGGCATTTTCAGCTAAAAAACTGACGTAGATGCGCCCTGCACCCAAATACAAAGCAGCACGCGCAGCAAGTAGGGCGGCACCCACCATGCCAGTATCACCGCCAATAATCGCAACATTACCAAACGAGCCTTTGTGGCTTTCAGGTAAACGTTTGGGTAAATGAATAGCTAATGCTTTAGCCTGAATATTAATCATCTAATTATTTTTAATCATTTGGACTTAAACGTTAAAACGCTT
>CAYXGE010000011.1:0-2886 GCA_964464435.1 uncultured Methylophilaceae bacterium | reverse complement strand
CCATGCACTAGGTTATGTTCATAAGCCGCTTGTTTAACGTCTTGAAAAAACAAAAGAGTAAACATCAACACCGCAATCGCCAAAGAGAGCCCAATGATGATATGGGCAAAACCGTCAAGCCAACGCATACTTTTAATAACCGCTTGGCTGATTTTGGTCATTTCTTGTGGAATATGTTCTTGAGTCATGCTACAGCTTTCTTTTGTAATTGATTTTAGTATTTTGTCACTACCATTCAGGATATTCCAGCGATAGTTGCGCCACAGTCAGTTTTTCTAAGGCGTTAATCATCCATTGTTGCGCTTTGCCAAAATGCGCTTGTTCGTCATTACGCCATGCCAAATAGGTCGGCGCGTGATATTTAGGTTCTGATACTTGCATGATTTTCAGTTTGCCACGCTGCTCATATTGTTGAGCTAACTGTTTAGGTAAAAAGCCAACACCTAACCCTGTTACCTGTGCTTCAAGCTTGGCAGTCATATCAGGCACAGTGAGTACATCTTGGCCAGTTAAAATTCCCGATGTGCGAGGCGCTAAATGTCTTGAGCTGTCTGCGGCGGCAATAGCACGATATTGAATAATGTCTTGGCTACTAAGCGGTTGTGGCATGAGCGCTAATGGATGATGCGGTGATACGGCAAACACGAACTCTAGCTCCCCCAATTTCTTTAATGCATAACCTCCACCCGCAGGGCCGTCACCCGGTGCACCAATTGAAATATCTGCACGACCTGTTGTCAACGCATCCCAACATCCTCCATATACTTCACGCATCAATTTAATACGTGTACCGAAATCTTGCGCATAAAAGTCAACTAATACTTGATAGACGACTTTGATATCAAATATATCACTCACCGCGATATTGATATGCGTTTCTACCCCAGTAGCAATACGTTTGACCCTCGACTCTAGCGCATGTGCTGCATCTAGCAAACGTCTGCCTTCATTCAGTAGCTCTAACCCAGCAGGAGTTAGTGTAGCGCGGTGCCCGCTGCGGTCAAATAGCAATACGCCTAAATCCTCTTCTAGTTTTCTTACCGTATAAGTAATAGCAGAAGGCACTCGATACAGCGCATTTGCGGCGGCGGCAAAGCTACCTTTTTGCGCAATGGCATCTAGCACTTCAATGGCATCTATGGTCAGTTGTGTGGTCATGAAAAATCAATCAAAAAAATTGAATAATTTAAGCAGAATTATTCGCTATTTTTATTTACTATCAAGAATTATTATGGCATATATTATTCAACTTAACTGAATAAAAGGCTAATAAATTGGAAATTAGATTGTCAGAAGCGAGAGGTTATGCACAACATGGCTGGCTTGAGAGCTACCATTCGTTTTCGTTTGCCAATTATATTGACAGGGCGCATGTCAATTTTTCTGTGTTGCGCGTTATTAATGAAGATATAGTTGCTGCAGGCATGGGCTTTGGTATGCATGGGCATGAAGATATGGAAATCATTACCTACATGCTGTCAGGCGAGTTAAGGCATCAAGATAGCATGGGAAACACCTCGGTAATTGCTGCAGGCGATGTGCAACGTATGACAGCGGGCACAGGTGTTATGCATAGCGAGATGAATGCTTCTGATACACAAGCGGTGCATTTACTCCAAATTTGGATTTATCCAAATCAAAAAGGCTTGCCACCAAGTTATGAAGAACAACATTTTTCAAGCGAGCAAAAGCAAAATCAGTGGTGTTTAATTGCCTCACCGCATAACAGCAAGAGCTTAAAAATTCATCAAGACGTTAATCTTTATGCAAACATGCTAAGCCAAGGTAACCGAGCAACATTGCATGTTGAACAAGACCGTTGTGCTTATTTACATGTGGTATCAGGTGAAATTATGCTCAATACACAGAAACTAAAAACGGGTGATGCTGCCAAAATCACACAACAACAACTTCTAGCCATTGATGCTCTGCATGAGTCAGAACTACTATGGTTTGATTTACCAATATAAATACACTCATCACACTTGAAAGGAAACGCATGAAAACAACGCTTTATGCACTATCGCTTATGGTCTTAGCTACTTCAGCTTTTGCCGCAACGGAAACCTACAACATTGACACCAAACATAGTTTTGCAAACTTCACAATTCGCCATGTGGTGGCAAAAACATCGGGTAGCCTTAACGATATCACTGGTGTGATTAATATTGATAAAGAACATCTTGAGAACTCAAGTGTCAATGCTAAAATCAATTTGCTCAGCATTAATACGGGGTTAGCTAAGCGTGATGAGCATATTAAAAAAGATGAGTATTTAGATGCAGAAAAATACTCAGAGATTACTTTTGTGAGCAAAAAAGTGGTGGCAAAAAATGCCAATGAAGGCATGATGACAGGGCTTTTTACTTTGCACGGGGTTACTAAAGAATTAACGATTCCGTTTAAAGTATTAGGGTTTGGTCCAGACCCTTGGGGCGGTCAACGTTCAGGCTTTGAAGCCCATACTGTGCTTAAAGCCTCAGATTTTGGCTTGCCATGGGGTGCGAAACCAGATGGCCCCATTGGCAACGAAATAGAAGTGACCTTGTTGATTGAAGGTATCAAAGCAAAATAATCACAAATAATATTTGGAGAAATGCATGAATAAAGATTTATTTTCGCCTGTTTCGCTGGGCAGTATTGCTTTAAAAAACCGTATGGTGATGGCACCTCTTACGAGAAACCGTGCGGGTGAGGGCGGTGTACCACATGCACTCAATGTAACCTATTATGAACAACGCGCAAGCGCTGGGCTAATTGTCACAGAAGCCACGCCTATCTCTGCAATGGCACACGGCTACCCCGCGTTACCAGGTATTTATACCGATGCGCAAATTGCCGGGTGGAAAACTGTTACGGATGCGGTGCATGCCAAAGGTGGCAAAA
>CAYXGE010000010.1:22085-34086 GCA_964464435.1 uncultured Methylophilaceae bacterium | reverse complement strand
CCGATTACGTTTTTTGACAAACGTTGAGCCATGCACCACGCTAAAACGGATAAATAGATGATACTGGCGCAAAGACATCATCAATCAATGGTGATTGACTTAATATCCAATGCATTTAGTCGAGACCCACAGTTTTTGGCTTATACGCAAGGTAAGCAAGCTAGGGTTCGATTAATTATCAAGCTTGCATTTGAAACCTGCATCGCCACCCACACCATATACTTAAGTGACGATTTACAAGCCGTTGCCTTGTGTAAACCTGCTAGCCGCTCGGGCTTTAATATCCGAGCATTGCTCATAAATATGCAGTTTCCATTTATCTTTGGAATTACTTCGTTACGCAATTTATTACGCATAGAAAGCGCCATTGAGAATAAACGGCAAACATGCGAAAACTGCCTTTATATTTGGATGCTAGCAACACATACCAAAGCACAAGGAAAAGGCATTGGTAGCCAATTATTGAATGACATACACGCGTTATGCGAAAAAAATAACGCGCCTATATTACTCGAAACATCTAAAGCATCTAACGTTCAGTACTATGCAAAACGCGGATACACCTTATACGATGAGCTCAATAGCGCCCCTAATTTAACCATCTATTTGATGAAAAAAACATTTTAAATAGAGCAAATTTAGCGTGTTGCAATGTGAGAAAAGTACAATAAAAAAGGAGGCATTCGCCTCCTTTTTAAACAACTAACGTAATCTTAACAAAGATTATTTGTTCATTACGTACATTGTTACTTCAAAGCCAAAACGCATTTCTGTAGCTGCTGGTGTAGTCCACATAATAATCTCCTAGTTGGTTAAATTAATAAACACGTTGTTTGTTCGTGTGAGAGAATTATCGTCCCTAATTTGATATTTCCCTATGCCATGATTCATGAATACAGGCTCATGATTTTCATGATTAGATTAAGCAATTTTGAATGGTGAACGCTGCTCTAACTCTGTCACATAAGCGCCCATACCCATGGCTTCTCGTTGTAAAAAACGGCTTATGGCGGCTTTAAACTGTGGGTCCGCAATATAATGAAATGAGCATGTAGGCCGAGCAGTAAAGCCTCTAGCGAGTTTATGCTCTCCTTGCGCGCCGCCCTCAAAGTATTGTATACCTTTTTCAATACAAAATTCTTGGGCTTGGTAATAGCATAACTCAAAATGTAATCCAGAGACAAATTGCATAGCGCCCCAATAGCGGCCATATAATTGGCTTACGCCATTTGCATCTGTGCCATAAATATTCAGTGCGGCAGCAATCGGTTTACCCGCTTGTTCTGCCACAATCATCAATAAATGCTCTGGCATGGTTTGCCCAATTTCTTCAAAAAAATCTAAGTTTAAATAAGGGCTTGAGTGATGCTCGCGATAAGTGTTTTGGTAGCATGCGAAGAAAAATGCCCAATGTGCTGAGGAAATCTCACGCCCGCTAAGATGATAGCAAGTGACACCCGCTGCAGATACTTTCTTACGTTCTTGCCTAATTTTCTTGCGCTTATCATGTGATAGCGTGTTCAAAAAATCATCAAAATGTTGATACTGATTGTTCTCCCAGCGAAACTGCACGCCGTTGCGTTTAAGCCACCCTGACGATTCAAGCACCGATGCATCTGTTTCACTAGGAAACAGAACATGCGCAGAAGACAGTTCAAGATGATGGACTTGTTTACTTAGTGCCTCTATTAAACATTGCTGAATATGAATATCATGGCTAAGCAAACGCGCCCCTGTAATCGGGGTAAAAGGAACGGCACATAATAACTTAGGGTAGTAATTTAGTCCGTGTTGTTGATAAGCTTCAGCCCACGACCAATCAAACACATATTCACCATAAGAATGGTATTTCAGATACAGAGGAACAGCGCCTATCAGTTGCTCATTCTCAGTGACCACTAATGGACGTGGTATCCAGCCTGTATCCTCTCCAACACAGCCATGCGTTTCAAGCGCACTTAAAAAACGATGGCATAGTAAGGGAGTGGCGTCTGTAATTGCATCCCATTGTTGGGCATCAATAGCATGAACGCTATTAAGCAATTGTAGTTGTAAAGTCATTTTACCAATCTAATAAGTTTGGCAAATTAAGACAAGTGAAAAATGGAGGAAGTTTAAACGAGGGACAATAAGCTAGCGATGCTTATTAAATGTTATAAAGAACGCTTACGCGTACTTTCTGCTTGCTTGTTTTTTACCTTAGCAGTTGCTTCAGCGGCTTTTCTTTGTTCAGCCAATTCAGCTTCTTGTAGCCTTTGTGCATCAAGTCTTTGTTTTTCAACTAAGTTATCGTAGGCAGTGGCTAGCTCATTAATAGTAATCGTATCATCACCATTCAAATCCACTTTACTAAAGTGTCTCGCAATTTGCGGTAAACTTTCTGTCGCCTCAATTCTAGTCAGCGCGCCATCACCATCTTGATCGGCAACTAAGAACCGCTCTTGGATACGTTTACGCATTAAACGTCTACGCTCTTGAATTTGAATATTAGATGGATCAACACTGCGTGAATACAAATCTAAATCGCGACGCAATCTAATGGTGTCTTCGTTACTTACGCTATCATTAAGAGTTGGATTTTCTTCATTATCTTCAACCGATGAGTCTTGCGAGATATCACCTGCCAACATGGTTCTAACTTCTTTAGGGCCTGCTGAAAAGGCTGGTTGAATAACACCTAAGATTACCATTGCCAGTAGAATGGTGGGGGTATTTTTTAATACGGTATGCGCTGAACTTAACAAGACAAAAGCCTAGTAACTAACTAAATAAAGGTGTTAACACGCAAAAACGATCATCGCTCAAACAATAAAGCATTTAATCTCCTCAACACTCGGCGTTTTATATTTTACTAAGACGCTCTTTATTAAAATTAATTCACTTTTAGAGCGCTTATCATGCCGTAAGAATGTAAACCTAATGTTTCTAATTCAGCGCTATTTGTAAAAAATTGTATCAAAAAACCACCATTTTTAGATTTTTTTAGCTAATGAGATGGCTTAGGGCTTTCAATCTTAACGTAATGCGCACAAAATAATACATTATCTGAATTAAAATTGATTGCAATGAAAAAAATACTGATTGTTGATGATGATGTTCGCATGCGCGAACTTTTACAACGTTACCTGACTGACCAAGGGTTTGCCGTTAATACCGTGGCAGATGGCGCGGAAATGGATACTGCCATAACCCAACATGAGCCTGATTTATTAGTATTAGACTTAATGCTTCCAGGCGAAGATGGCTTGGCTATTTGTCGCAGATTACGTGGCGTTGGCAAACAAATTCCAATTATTATGCTTACCGCACGTGGCGATGAAATTGACCGTATTGTTGGATTAGAAATGGGCGCTGACGATTATTTGCCAAAACCATTTAATCCACGTGAATTACTTGCACGCATTAATGCCATTTTACGTCGTCAAGAACAAACGCAACCTAGTGCCCCGCAGTCTGGCTCAAGTACTGTGTCATTTGGAGAATTTGTATTTGACCCATCCACTCGAACACTTACACAAAATGGTGAGCCTGTTTCAATTACCAGTGGTGAGTTTGCTTTACTTAAGGTATTCATTGACCACCCTCGCCAACCTCTCTCACGTGAGCGTCTGATGCAACTAGCTAGAGGTCGAGAATTAGATGTGTTTGACCGCAGTATTGATGTGCAAGTATCTCGCTTACGTAGATTAGTGGAAAAAGATCCTGCGCATCCTCGTTATTTGCAGACCATGTGGGGATTTGGTTATGTGTTTGTACCAGATGGCGAAAACGCCAAGTAAGTCTTGAAACACCTCTTTAAAACCCTTGTTGGTCGCATTATGTTGCTGATTGCTCTACTGATGACAGTAGGGCAGTTTGCTTCGCTAAAAATTTTTGAATACTTTGAACGCGAACCAAGAGCACAAGCCGCTGCGTTGCAGGCAGTTACGGTTGTTAACTTTACCCGCGCTTCATTACTCGCCGCCCATGAGAACCGTCGCCTAGCATTGCTTTCAGAACTGTCCGGCAGAGAGGGTGTGCGTATTTACGCTGCTGACATGCTTGAATTAGTAGAACCTCTGCCTAAAGACCCTTTTATCCGTTTGGTTGCAAAAAAAATCCGACAAGAACTTGGCGAAGATACACTGATTGCGATTAATCACTTTAATGTGCCGGGTTTATGGATTAGTTTTAGCATTGCAGAGGATGATTACTGGGTAGTAATTCCTCGCTTCCAAGGTGAGCGTCCATTCCCTTTTGAGTGGCTTGGCTGGGGGGCGTTAGTGATTATGCTTTCCTTACTCGGCGCTTATTTTATTGCTTCGCGTATTAATCACCCACTTAGCTTTTTGGCTAAATCTGCCAGCCTTATTAGTCGCGGTGAGCAACCACCCAAATTACCACTTGATGGTGCAGAAGAGTTGCAAGAGGTCACCCGTGCTTTTAATGAAATGGCAGACTCTCTAGCAGTGTTAGATGGTGAACGCAAAGTATTGCTTGCAGGTATCTCTCATGACTTACGCACTCCTCTTGCCAGACTTAGATTGTCCGTAGAAATGTTGCCCAATGAAGTCAATATGTATAAAGATGGCATGGTGCAAGATGTTGCGGATATGGACAACATTATTAACCAGTTTATGGATTTTGTGCGCGGCGTAGAAGGTGAAGGTGCGCAGATGACAGACCTGAACATGCTGATTCAAGCCTTAGTAGACAGACACGTTCGCGCAGGGCGCACCATTATTTTACAACTCGCGCCAACCCACTTAGTCGCAGTGCGGCAGTTAGCCATTCAACGCTTATTAAGCAACTTGATTAACAATGCTTTTTCTTATGGCAAAGGTGAAGTGATTGTACGCACACAAATCACTGCCAAGTTTATTTTATTGAGTGTATTAGATAACGGTCCAGGTATTCCATTATCACAAATGTCGCGCTTGCTACGTCCGTTTGAGCGTTTAGATAGCGCGCGCACCAATGCTTCTGGTAGCGGCTTAGGTTTGGCAATTGCTGAGCGTATTGCAAAACTACATAATGGAAAATTAGAATTGATTAACCGCCCACAAGGCGGATTAGAAGTTCGATTATCATTGCCTATTGATGCTAGTTTAAATAAATAACCTAGCTTATGGGTTCGGCTCAAACCAAGAGAGTTTATCCTTTAATTTCACCACTTCACCCACAATAATTAAGCATGGGGGCTTAAGCGCAGCGGCATGCGCCAATTGGTAAAGGTTAGTTAAATCCCCAGTAATCACTTTTTGCCTAATGGTAGTACCCTGCTGCACAATCGCTGCTGGTGTAGTGTTTGGCAAACCATGTGCAATCAATTGTTGGCAAATGACCTCAAGGCCCACCAAACCCATATAAATCACTACAGTTTGATTTGGTCTAGTGAGAGCAGGCCAATCCAATGCTACTGTGCCATCTTTTAAATGCCCCGTGGTAAATACACAAGTTTGCGCATAATCACGATGCGTTAGCGGTATGCCTGCATAGCTTGATACACCGCAAGCTGCGGTAATGCCTGGCACCACTTGAAATGGCACCCCTTCTTCCATCAGCGTTTCAATTTCTTCACCACCTCGACCAAACACAAATGGGTCTCCGCCTTTAAGTCTTAATACACGTTTACCCTGCTTTGCCAAATGAGCCAGCAGTTGGTTAATTTCTTCTTGTGGCATGGTGTGCTGGTCGCGTGCTTTACCCACATAGATTAATTCTGCATCTCGGCGCACCAAATTCATGACTTCTGGGCTGACCAATTTATCATAGACACATACATCACATTGTTGCATTAAGCGTAAGGCACGAAATGTAAGCAAATCTGGGTCACCAGGGCCGCCGCCAACCAAATACACCTCACCATGAGTTTGCGTACTCTCAGCACTATCTATAGCCGCACTTAAGAGTGCCTTGGCTGCCTGTTCCTGCCCCGACAATACGCGCTCCACCATTGGTCCATTGAGCATGCGTTCCCAAAAGATGCGGCGTTGCTGTGTTGTGGCAAACTTTTGTTTGACTTGCTCTCTAAACTCGCCTGCAATGGCGGCAATACGCCCATAGCTTGCAGGTAACATAGTTTCAATTTTTGCACGAATATGTCGCGCCAATACGGGCGCATTGCCCTCACTTGATATTGCAATCACAATAGGGTCACGCTCAATAATCGAGCCCATGGTAAACGTACACAGCGCAGGGGCATCCACTACATTCACAGGAATATTTTGCGCTTTAGCCGCCTCAGAAACTGCAATATTCACCTGCTCATCATCGGTAGCTGCTACCACTAAAGTAGCCCCTTGAATTTGTGATACTGAAAATTCTGTTGGCAAATAACTAATTTTTTGCGTATTTAAAAGGTCTTGCAGCTCATGATGCAACTCTGGCGCAACTACAGTAACCGCAGCATCAGCCTTTAACAGCATATGAACTTTACGGGCAGCAACTTCGCCACCACCAATCACAACACATGGACGCTGACTCAGCTTAATAAAAATAGGTAAGGCTTGCATATGACAATTTTAACCCAGCATTAGCAATTAAACACCGCGTAGGATAAAATTATGCTTTGAAACAGCATGCGTTCACGCCCATATAAATTGACCACCCCAAAAAAAGTATATATTAAAACCTTTGGTTGCCAGATGAATGAGTACGACTCATCACGCATGGCGGATATGCTTGCCGCAAGTGATGGCATGGTAGAAACGCAAACGCCTGATGATGCCGATGTAATTTTACTCAACACTTGCTCTGTACGTGAAAAAGCCGAAGACAAAGTATTTAGCCATCTGGGGCGTTTTATACCGCTTAAAGCAGCTAAGCCAGATTTAATTATTGGCGTAGGCGGCTGTGTCGCTTCTCAAGAAGGTGAGCATATTATTGAACGTGCGCCCTATGTAGATGTGGTATTTGGCCCGCAAACTTTGCACCGCTTACCCGACATGATAGAAAGCAGGCGTTCAAGCGGAAAATCTCAAGTTGACATTCGTTTTCCTGAAATTGAAAAGTTTGACCACTTACCGCCACCACGCGTTGAGGGCGCCAGTGCTTTTTTATCCATCATGGAAGGTTGTAGCAAGTATTGTACGTTTTGTGTGGTACCTTACACCCGTGGTGAAGAAGTCTCTCGCCCGTTTGCCGACATTATTACTGAAGCAGTACAATTAACCGCGCAAGGGGTTAAAGAAATTACTCTATTGGGGCAAAACGTAAATGCCTATCGCACCGAGCATGAAGGTGTAGACGCCGACTTGGCCATGCTGATTGAAACCATTGCTGAGATTCCACAAATTGAGCGCATTCGTTTCACTACCAGCCATCCCAATGAAATGAACGAGCGATTGATTGCCTGCTTTGCCAATATCCCCAAGCTTGCTGCGCAACTGCATTTACCAGTACAAGCTGGCTCTGACCGCATTTTAATGGCCATGAAGCGAAATTACACAGCACTACAATTTAAATCGATTATTCGTAAACTCAAACATGCCAACCCAAATCTGACATTTACTTCAGATTTTATTGTCGGTTTTCCTGGTGAAACAGAAACAGAATTTGAAGCCACGATGAAACTCATGCAAGAGGTTGGCTTTGATTACAGCTTTAGCTTTTTGTACAGCCCGCGCCCAGGCACCCCTGCCGCATTCTTACAAGACGATACGCCAGAGTCAATCAAGTTGGAACGTTTAAACAAATTACAAGCCATTAACGAAGCACAGGGCGATGCGATTAGCCGTGCCATGTTAGGCTCAATTCAGCGCGTATTAATTGATGGCCCTTCATGGAAAAACCCAGCGCTACTTGCTGGTAAAACAGACAATAACCGCATTGTTGATATTGCTGGAGAACAGCACCTGATTAATCAATTTGTGTATGTGCGTATTTCTGATGTCTCAAATCCAAAGCGCTTATTTGGTGAATTAGTCAATTTTTAAATGGTCGCTTAATCTATGGAAATCACCCTACAGCCTGAAGACAATATACGCCTTGCTAACTTGTGCGGCCCTTTGGATGAAAATCTCAAGCAAATTGAAACTGCGCTAGAGGTAAAAATTGCACGACGTGGTGCGCATTTTAGAGTTAAAGGTGATTTTGAATCAGCACAACTCACTACCCAGCTCATTGAAAGTTTTTATGCCCGTGCCAGCAAACCCATTAGCCTAGAAGACGTACAATTAGGTTTGGTTGAAATCAACAAACTAAAGCCTGAAGAGGTTGTTAGCACCCATACCCATGCACTTATGACGCGTCGCCAAGACTTGCATGGTCGTACTGCAAGGCAAGTCGCGTATCTTCAGCAAATTCAAGATTATGACATTACCTTTGGCATAGGCCCTGCTGGCACAGGCAAGACTTACTTGGCAGTGGCCAGCGCGGTGGATGCCATGACACGTGACCGTGTAAAAAGAATCGTACTGGTGCGCCCAGCAGTTGAAGCGGGTGAGCGTTTGGGCTTTTTGCCAGGCGATTTAAACCAAAAAGTAGACCCTTATTTACGCCCGCTTTACGATGCTTTGTATGATTTAGCAGGCTATGACAGCGTCAATAAAATGTTTGAACGTGGCGCGATTGAAGTGGCACCCTTGGCGTATATGCGCGGGCGCACGCTTAACCAAAGTTTTATTATTCTCGATGAAGCGCAAAACACCACGCCCGAACAAATGAAAATGTTTTTAACGCGTATTGGTTTTGGCACCAAAGCTGTGATTACGGGTGACGTCACACAAATTGACTTACAACGTCATCAAAAAAGTGGTTTAGTAGAAGCGCAAAAAATCCTAAAAGACGTGAAAGGTATTGCCTTTACGCAGTTTTTATCACAAGACGTGGTGCGCCACCCCTTGGTGCAAAAAATTATTAACGCGTATGAAGATTACGAGAAAAAAGAACAGTCCTAAATCATGCCTCAACTTGCATTGACCCTTCAAAACGCCTCAAGCGCAACCAATATACCCAGTGCCACAATGTTTAGAAAGTGGGCAAAAGCCACCTTGCGTGTAGACACTGAAGTCACCATTCGTATTGTGGATAGTAATGAAGGCCAAGTACTTAACCGTGATTACAGAGGTAAAGACTACGCCACCAATGTGCTGACTTTTCCGCTCACCGAAGAACCCTATTTAATGGGCGATATTATTTTATGTGCCCAAGTGGTAGAACAAGAAGCTAAAGAGCAACATAAAGATTTAATAGCGCATTATGCACATTTAACCGTACATGGGGTATTGCATTTGCATGGTTATGATCATGAGAATGAAGCGCAAGCTGAGTTAATGGAGTCAATTGAGGTGACAGTTTTAGACAAATTAGGGTATGCTAACCCTTATCTCATTACAGAGGAAAATGCCTAAATGGCTTCTGACACGGATAAGATAAGTCCAAAACCCAGTTTACTTGAAAGATTAAGTCACTTTTTGCTACGCGAGCCTGAAGATCGCGAACAGCTTGTCACCCTACTTCACAGCGCCTATGAAAACAATTTAATGGATGGCGATTCGCTTTCAATGATTGAAGGCGTGTTACAAGTATCAGAAATGCAGGTGCGTGACATCATGATTCCACGTTCACAAATGGATGTTATTGATATCTCAGATACCCCCGAAAAATTTATCCCTTTTGTCATTGAAACTGCTCACTCGCGTTTTCCAGTCATCGATGAAAATAAAGATGACATTATTGGCATCTTGCTTGCTAAAGATTTATTGCGCTATTACGCAGGTGAGGAATTTGAGGTGCGAGATATGTTGCGCCCAGCCGTATTTATCCCTGAATCCAAGCGTTTAAATGTATTGCTTAAAGAGTTTAGAAGTAATCGCAACCATATTGCTATCGTAGTGGACGAATATGGCGGTGTGGCTGGCATGGTGACGATTGAAGACGTGCTTGAGCAAATTGTGGGTGATATTGAAGACGAGTATGACTTTGATGAGACCGAAGACAATATTATTAAAGATGAGCAAGGTCGTTATCGTATTAAAGCTTTGACAGAAATTGCCGATTTTAATGAAGCACTCGAAAAGTCCCTCAGTGATGAAGAGTTTTCAACTATTGGTGGTTTGGTAGTGAGCAAGTTTGGTCATTTACCCAAACGCGGTGAACATACCACTTTTGAAGGCATGCACTTTACTGTATTGCGTGCAGATAGCCGACGCGTGCATTCCTTAATTGTAGAATTACTGCCAGATGAAGTTGCGGATGAAGTTGCTTAATATTTGCTTCATCATGTGAACTATTTACAGCCACTTTAGCTCATAAAGATATTAAATGATTTGGAGCGCATGATGAAAACGTTGTTGATTGCTTTATTCAGTTTGGTATTAAGTGCAAACGTTTATGCAGATAATAATGCAGAAATGCCTGCTAGTGACGATGGTAGTTTACCGTCGAATGAAAAAGCTTTTGTTAAAGCAATTCCAAATTTTAGCAAAGATGAAATTATTCAACGTTTAGGTGAGCCCGCAAAAAAAGAAGACTTTACCAGCGAAGAAACAGGTGAAATATTTGCCTCTATTTGGGAATACAATTCGATTAACACTGATGAAAATGGCAACTACTACGCCAGCACTGAGTTAGATTTTGTAGGCGACAAAGTCAATGTCGTGGTGTTTATGAACGATAACAGCGAGAAGAAAATTGAAAATCTTCAACCCATGGAAAATAGCGTGATTGATTTACCCACTATTAAGTAATACTAAAATACAAAAAATAAACCCGCAATTGCGGGTTTATTTTTTTATACAAACTTTACTGATATTGAATAGTGCCTTGTTGAATAAACTCAATTTTGTATCCATCTGGGTCTTCTACAAAGGCAATTACAATGGTGCCATGCATCATGGGGCCAGCTTCACGCACTACTTTACCACCTAGTGTTTTTACTTTTTCGCAGGCTGCATAGGCATCATCCACCTCAATGGCAATGTGCCCATAGGCTTTACCCATATCATAACTTTCAACACCATAGTTATAGGTGAGCTCAATGACAGTTTGGTCTTTTTCACTGCCATAACCCACAAAAGCTAAAGTGAATTTACCATCTGGGTAATCATGCTGTCGAATTAGCTGCATGCCCAGTACCTTGGTATAAAAGTCTATTGAGCGTTGTAAATTGCCAACTCTAAGCATGGTATGTAGTAAACGCATAAAATCTCCCTATTTTTTTGCTGCTGTTAATTGGTAATATTTTTGCCAAAGTTGATCTTTGGTTTCTCTTACCTCTGGGTTAAATGGAATGCAATCAATAGGGCATACCGTTTGACACTGTGGCTTTGTAAAATGCCCGACGCACTCAGTACATAAGTTTGGGTTAATTTCGTATATTTCTTGCCCTTGATATATCGCATCATTGGGGCATTCTGGCTCACAAACATCACAGTTAATACATTCATCGGTAATCATTAGTGCCATAACTAATATCCTAAACTTTCAAATACATGTGTTACTTGCTACTTTGTTTAACTTTTGTATAGACACGCTCACATACTAAGGGTGAAACAAACTTGCTCACATCGCCACCCAGTATTGCAACTTCTCGCACTAAGCTTGAAGACACAAACATATATTGTTCACTAGGTGTCAAAAACAAAGATTCAACTTCTGGGTAAAGCTTTCGGTTCATACCTGCCAGTTGAAACTCATATTCAAAATCTGAAGCGGCGCGTAACCCACGAATAATTACCCTTGCTCCCTGCTCCTGCACAAACTGCATGAGCAGACCCGAAAAGCCAACTACCTTAACATTGCTAATGTTATTTAACACTTGTGAGGCAATCTCTACGCGTTCATCCAAATCAAAAAATGGTTTTTTACCTGGGTTTTTGGCGACTGCAACAATCACTTCTGAAAACAGACCTGCGGCGCGGCGCACCACATCTTCGTGTCCTAAGGTTAATGGGTCAAAAGTGCCTGGGTACACCACTTTAAGAGGTTGCATGGTCGCTCTCCGCAAACTAGAAGCATTATTTTATCAGGCTGTTGCCAATAAATGGTAAAACACGTTGCCAGCTTTGCCATGTTTTTG
>CAYXGE010000010.1:0-21985 GCA_964464435.1 uncultured Methylophilaceae bacterium | reverse complement strand
GCTTGAAACGCTGGCTTGGATTTTTCAATCATCACCACATGCTCAGCCCCACGTGATAGTGCCTCAAAACCCATCACCCCTGTACCTGCAAATAAATCTAAACAACTTAAGCCATGCAGTTCTTGCCCAAGCCAATTAAATAAAGTTTGCCTCACGCGGTCTGGTGTTGGTCGCAAACCTTCTACGTCAGGAAAACTTAAAAGTCTACTGCGCCAAACGCCTGCGCTTATACGAACTTGATTACTCGCTGGCACCAACAATCACCTTTACAAATTTTTGCGTATCAATACGCCGCTGATATGCCTCTTTAATTTGTGCAATCGTCACCGCATTCACTTTTTTACTAAACTCTTCTAAATAGGTTGGCGAAAGTTTATAAAAACCTATCATCGCAAGATAATCTAGAATTTTATTATTACTGTCTAAACGCAAAGGAAATCCACCAACAATATTTTGTTTAGCCGCTTTTAGTTCACTTTCTGTGACACCATTATTTACAAATTGCTGCAGTGTTTCTTGTACCACCTTCATGGCCTCTGCAGATTGCTCTTTCTTGGTTTGCAATCCAAGTTGAAAAGGCCCAAGCTCAGCCATTGGCATAAAATAACTATAAACGCTATACACCAGCCCACGTTTTTCTCTTACCTCTTCGGTTAAACGTGATACAAAACCACCACCACCTAGAATATAGTTTCCCACATACAGTGGATAGTAGTCTGCATCGCCACGCTTTATGCCAGGGTACCCCATTAAAATATGTGATTGAGACGCTGGATGCGGAATACGTTTCTCTTTGGCTTGGCTGGGATATTGCACTTTTGCTATAGGCGCTGGCTTGGGTGATTTTGGTAGACCAGCGGCTATTTGCTCGGCAATATTGGCCGCTTGTTCACGTGACATATCGCCTATCATGGCAATCACCACGCCTTGAGCGCCATAATGCTCTTGGTAAAACGCTAACAAATCTTCACGCTTGAATGTGCTCACTGTGGCAACTTCACCACTCTCATCTAAGGCATAAGGGTGTGTGTCATACATCAATTGCATAAAAGTTTTGCTAGCAATACTTTCTGGTTGCGTCTCTGATTCTTGAATACTTGATAAGATACGTGCTTTTTCTCGGGCAAGTATTTCTGCTGAGAAATCAGGTTGTTGCAAAATTTTGGTGTAAATTTCAAGCGCCTTGTTGAGTTCATTGGTACTGCTTAGGGTGCGTAATTTAAACCCTGCACGGTCAACATCAAAGTCACCACCTAGGCGGGCCCCAATATCCGCCATGCGCTTAGAAATGTCCTCTTCTGAAATGCCACCTGCGCCTAAGGTCATCATGTGGCGAGTCACGCCAGCTAGGCCAGATTTAGCATGTGTATCGCGGCTACTTCCTGCATAAAAATTAGTGCTGATGTCTATAATTGGCAGATCATGATTTTCTACAAAATAAACTTCTGCGCCTTGGCTAGTTTGCCAATGTTGAATATTGACAGCCGCATGACTTGTCATAGAAATTAGTAATGCAAATATGCATATAATCGTATTAAATCTCATACAACTCTCTTTAAAATTCCAAATAGGTTAATGGTCTGCAGACATTAAGCAACAATCTTTTTCGATATATTTTAATTTTAATGAATATGTGGTTTACCAACAGGTTTGGCATTGGGGTCTATTGGCTGAGGGTCTAAAGTTGCCACTGTCATGTTGTCACGCACTAGATACTTAATCGCCACTGCTTGCACCTGAGCTGCTGTGACTTTTTTAAGCTTTTCAGGATAATCTTTAAGAACACGCCAAGAAAACCCAGCGGTTTCTAACTGTCCTATCTGCATGCCTTGGTAAAACATGGAGTCACGTTGATAGACATCTGCCGCTATGACTTGAGCCTTAACGCGCTGCAATTCTTCTTCTGTCACCCCTGCCGCTTTAATTTTATCTATCTCAGTAAAAATGGCTGCTTCTAAATCTGCCACGGTTTTACCTTCTGATGGGGTCCCATCAAATTCGAACATTGATTGTCTACCACGCTCAAGCATGTCATATCCCACATCAACATCAATAGCTACTTGACTTTGACGTACCAGTATTTGATTTAAGCGTGCTGAAGCATTGCCATTTAACACCCCTGCTAAAATTTCTAATGCATACGGCTCAATATCCTCATCTGGATTTTGAATTGAAGGTACATGAAAGCCCATCAGCAAGTAAGGTAGTTTAGCGGGTGCTTTCACCACTATGCGGCGTTCACCTTGTTGTGGCGGCTCAACTTGTGGTTTACGAGCGGCTGTCACGCGGGGTTTAATTGCACCGAAATACTGCTTTGCTAGCTTATGTACCTCATCTGCTTTCACATCGCCTACCACCACTAATGTTGCGTTATTCGGTGTGTACCAATTTTTATACCACTCGCGCGCATCGTCAGCTGTCATATTCTCAAGGTCGTTCATCCAGCCAACTACTGGCCTGCCATATGGATGCGCGATGTAGGCAGCCGCTTGAAATTGCTCACTCACACGCGATTGCGGTTTGTCATCAGTACGCCAACGGCGCTCCTCCATCACCACTTTAATCTCTTTGGCAAACTCTTCATCGGTAATCACCAAATTAGCCATGCGGTCAGCCTCTAATTTAAAGGCCAAGGGTAAGTTTGATTTTTCAAGTTGTTGAAAATAGGCAGTATAGTCATTACCAGTAAAGGCATTTTCTTTTCCACCAGCGGCAGCAATCAATCTTGAAAACTGTCCTGCTTTCACTGTTTTTGTGCCTTTAAACATCATGTGCTCAAGCACATGGGCTACGCCTGTTTTACCGTTCACTTCATCTAAACTGCCCGCACGGTACCAAATCTGAGAAACCACCACAGGGGCGCGATGGTCTTCTTGTACTACAAGTTTGAGTCCGTTTTCAAGCTTGTATTCATGCACATTGGCTAATGTCATCACTGGCAACGCAACGAGCAAAGTAAACATAGGGGTTAACAAAAAATTCTTAATATTCAATGCGTTCTCCTAAACACACGCAATTTATGCAACAAAGCAGTTTAATCAAAACATGCAATTTAAACTTAACGTAGATTCTAGACCCAAGTGTTGCCATGAAGTTCTAAGTTTGCAGGTAGAAAATCAGAGGGGCCGTCATCTTTATATCTTTTTATTATAAATGGTGGATTAAATATTCTTTAGCTTTGAAATTATCTTTTGGTATAGTGCACACCTTACTCTTGATGCTGACACTTAACTTTAGGTATTTAACATGACAAAGTTTACTACGCCCTATTTTATCTTATTCGGTTTGCTTGCAAACGCCCATAGCGCTTATGCAACAGATGGCTACTTTGCGCATGGCTACGGCATCAAGGCCGTAGGCGCGGGTGGCGTGGGCATTGCCCTGCCACAAGATGCACTGACCATCGCCAACAACCCTGCTGGTATTGCATGGTTGGGTAATCGGGCTGATATTGGTGCAACATGGTTTAGGCCAATTCGTCATGCAGAAATTGAGGCGCCTTCGCCGCTGGCAAATGATTTTGATGGCAACGACACCAAAAACTTTATCATTCCTGAGTTTGGTTACAGCCGCCAAATCAACCCTGAATTAAGCGTTGGTCTTGCGATTTATGGCAATGGCGGCATGAATACAGATTATAAAAAAGGTATTCCTCTGTTTGGTACCACGAGCGCAGGCGTAGACTTAGCGCAATTGTTCATCAGTCCTGCCATTGCATGGAAAATTACGCCGAACCACTCTATTGGTGCCTCGCTCAACCTAGCCTACCAACGCTTTGAAGCTAAGGGTTTGCAAAACTTTGATAACCCTTTTGTTTCTGAAAGTGCAGGCAAAGTAACTAACAATGGTCACGATCATTCATATGGTGCTGGTTTACATCTTGGCTGGTTAGGCCAAATCACTGAGCAAGTATCACTTGGCGCGCATTACCAAACCAAAACCTATATGTCCAAGTTTGATGATTACAAAGGTTTATTTGCAAACCAAGGCGAGTTTGATATTCCTGCTAGTTATGGTGTTGGCATTGCGGTGAAAGCCACAGACAAACTCACACTCGCTGCAGATATTCAACGCATTGAATACAGTGATGTTGACTCAGTAGGCAATAGCTTGGCTAACTTTTTCACCGCTCAGCTAGGTTCTAACAACGGCGCAGGCTTTGCCTGGCAAGATGTCACTGCATTTAAGCTAGGCGCAATCTATGCGTACAACGAGCAACTCACCCTACGTGCAGGTTATAACCACCTCAACCAACCGATTCCAAGTGACGAAACCTTGTTCAACATATTGGCCCCTGGCGTTGTGGAAAACCATGTGACATTAGGTGCCACTTGGAAAATCGGTGAGAAAAATGAGTTATCATTTAGCTATATGCATGCATTTGAAAACAAAGTGAATGGCAATGGCTCTATCCCCGCTGCGTTTGGAGGTGGCGAGGCCAACCTAAAAATGTACCAAGATGCTATAGGTATCGCTTATAGCTGGTTATTGTAAACTTAGAAGATATGACCATAGACTTAGCTCACTTTACCCCTACGCTGTCCTTTATTGGCGGTATTATCATTGGCCTAGCAGCCGCTGTGCTTATTGTGTTTAATGCGCGCATTGCTGGCATTAGCGGCATTATTGCCAGTGCGCTTAGCCACAAATTAGGTGAACATATTTGGCGCTATGCCTTTATTGCAGGCTTGGTCATTTCACCGCTGATTTATGGCGCATTTCTGCCACTACCACTGGTGCAAAACGTAGCTAATTTACCTACCTTGGCTGTTGCTGGGTTATTGGTAGGCATAGGCACGCAGTACGCATCGGGCTGCACTAGTGGCCACGGCATTTGTGGGCTTTCGCGCTTCTCTCTGCGCTCTTTAGTCGCTACCATAAGCTTTATGGCGGCTGGTTTTGTTACTGTCACACTTGTACGCCACTGGATAGCTTAATCATGCTCAAAAATCTCACAGCACTCGCCACAGGTATTTTATTTGGCATAGGTTTGATTTTTTCTGGCATGACCAACCCTGCCAAAATCGCTGGTTTTTTGGATATTACTGGCGCTTGGGATCCTTCACTAGCGCTTGTGATGGCAGGTGCGCTTTTAGTAGGCGTTGTGGCGTTTACATGGGCTAAAAGGCAAAAGCAAAGCCTGCTGGGTGAACCCATGCAACTGCCTCACAACACGGCGATAAATGCGCGTCTTATACTTGGCTCCATTGCCTTTGGTATAGGCTGGGGGCTTTCTGGTTATTGCCCAGGCCCCGCTGTCACTTCTTTATTAACGGGTGGTATTGAAGCTTTAACCTTCACTGGCGCAATGCTAGTGGGCATGCTCATTTTCAAAACGCTCAACAAGTCTCACTAACCACAACGCTCTCTTGCATGCTCACCTGTGTGTTCTGTATTGATAGTTTTTTTATATCAATCATATTAAAACAATCAATTTTACCAATTAAATTTCATCCTATATGATGCACTTCATTGTCGCAAGGCAAGTTTTTTTAACATTTAACAGGAGAACAATATGAGTTCATTAATTAACACACAAGTGCAACCATTTAAAACCCAAGCTTTTCATAACGGTAAATTTGTAGAAGTGAGTGATGCTTCTCTTAAAGGTAAATGGTCTGTGGTAATTTTTATGCCAGCCGCATTTACATTTAACTGCCCAACAGAAGTTGAAGATGCTGCCGACAACTATGCTGAGTTTCAAAAAGCGGGTGCAGAAGTGTATATCGTGACAACAGATACCCACTTCTCACATAAAGTGTGGCATGAAACTTCACCAGCAGTGGGTAAAGCAAAATTTCCACTCGTAGGTGATCCAACACATCAATTGAGCCGTGCGTTTAACGTGCACATTGATGAAGAAGGTTTATCACTTCGCGGTACATTTGTGATTAACCCAGAAGGTGTCATTAAAACTGTTGAAGTGCACGATAACGCGATTGCACGTGATGTAAAAGAAACCTTACGTAAACTCAAAGCGGCACAATTTGTGGCTAACAATCCTGGCCAAGTGTGCCCAGCAAAATGGAACGAAGGCGCTAAGACTATTACACCTTCACTCGACTTAGTAGGCAAAATTTAAATAGTAATGTATTAATTGTAATTCCTCCGCTTGCGCCTACAACGCCAAGCGGATTTTCAAAAAGAAGGCATTATTCAAAAGATAATGCCTTTTATTGACCCTAATTTTTTAAAAAGAGAGTAATCATGGCATTGGATACCACCATCAAAACGCAATTACAAACGTACTTACAAATGTTACGTGAACCGATTGTATTGGCTGAATCACTTGATAATAGTGCAGGCGCAGCCGAGATGCATGAATTATTAGTTGAAATCGCAGACATGTCTGACCTCATCACCTTGGTACAAGAAGACCATGCGCGTAAGCCTTCATTTGCTATTCAGCGTAGTGCACAACATAGTCTTGCACAAAAGTCAGTTGGTTTAAGATTTGCCGGTATTCCATTGGGGCATGAGTTTACTTCTCTAGTATTAGCGCTATTGCATACGGGTGGTCACCCGATGAAATTAGACCCTGAAAAAATTGCACAAATTGCAGCCATTGAAGGTAAGTTTCACTTTGAAACCTATGTTTCACTCACTTGCCATAACTGCCCAGATGTTGTGCAAGCATTGAACATGATGGCGGTAATCAACCCGAACATTACCCATGTAATGGTTGAAGGCGGTCTATACCAAGACGAAATCAAAGCCAAAGAAATTATGTCTGTACCTACCATTTACATGAATGGTGAAGTGTTTGGTGCTGGCCGTATGGAACTAGAAGAGATTTTGGTAAAAATTGATACGGGTGCAGTAGCGCGTGAGGCTAAAAAGCTAGATGAAAAAGCGCCTTATGATGTGTTAGTTGTAGGCGGTGGCCCAGCGGGAGCGTCTGCCGCCATTTACGCGGCACGTAAAGGTATACGCACGGGCATTGTGGCAGAACGCTTTGGCGGCCAAGTGATGGACACCTTGGGCATTGAAAACTTTATTTCTGTAAAAGAAACTGAAGGCCCTAAATTGGTAATGGCGCTTGAGGAGCACGTTAAAAGCTACGATGTTGAGATTATGAATCTGCAACGTGCCTCTGCAATTACTGAGCCTGGCAAAAACGGTAACAAAAATAATGCGCTGATTGAGGTAAAACTAGAAAGTGGCGCAACTTTAAAATCTAAAGCCGTGATTCTAGCAACTGGTGCGCGTTGGCGTGAGCTGAATGTGCCCGGTGAAAAAGAGTATCGTGGCAAAGGTGTAGCTTACTGCCCACACTGCGATGGCCCATTATTTAAAGGCAAGCCAGTGGCGGTTGTTGGTGGTGGCAACTCTGGTGTTGAAGCCGCGATTGACTTAGCTGGCTTTGTTGCACACGTGACTTTGCTGCAGTTTGATACTGAATTGAAGGCCGATGCCGTGTTGCAGAAAAAACTGCGCTCTTTAGCTAATGTGACCATTATCACCAGCGCACAGACTACAGAAATTACGGGGGATGGCCACAAAATGAATGGGCTTACCTACACCGACCGCGTCACTGGTGATAGTAAACATTTAGACCTTGATGCCGTATTCGTGCAAATTGGCCTTATACCTAATAGTGATTGGTTAAAAGGCACCATTAATTTGAGTAAATATGGTGAAATCGAGGTAAACCACCACAATGCGACGTCATTACCTGGCGTGTTTGCAGCGGGTGATGTCACTACTACGCCATATAAGCAAATCATTATTGCCATGGGCGAAGGCGCTAAGGCGGCATTAGGCGCATTTGATTATTTAATTCGCCAATAGTCCCTGACGACCTGATTATCAGGTCGCTTCGCCACCATAGAGTTAACTGCTATGGTGGCTTTTTTATGTGCACAAACAAAATAGAATCTCGTGCAAGAGAGTCAGTTTGCGCATAAAATGATGACTTACAAAATTGTTTTAAGTTGTTAGTTGCTATGTTTGATTTTTTCAAAAAAAAACCATCTCCTGACTCTGCTGCAGATGCGGAAACAACGGTAATAGAAGAAGCCCCCGCGCTTAGTTGGGCAGAACGTCTAAAGTCTGGCTTAGCCAAAACTAGAAGCCAACTAGGCAATCAACTGGCAGGTTTGTTTGGTGGTGGCAAAATTGATGAAGAAGTGTATGAAGAACTTGAAACCATTTTACTAACCTCTGATGTTGGCGTTTCTGCCACACAAAGCTTGTTAGACCAAATCAGAACGCGTGTGAAGCGTCAAAGTTTGAATGACACCTCTGAACTCAAAATGGCATTAAAAGAAGCCATGAGTGACCATTTAACCCCCCTTGAAAAACCGCTTGAAACGCATTCACATCAGCCGTTTGTTATCATGATGGTAGGCGTCAATGGTGCAGGAAAAACCACCACGATTGGTAAATTAGCTTACCAATTTCAATCTGAAGGCAAATCAGTCTTAATTGCAGCGGGCGATACTTTTAGAGCAGCTGCCCGTGAGCAGTTGCAAGCTTGGGGTGAGCGCAATCAGGTGCATGTAGTAGCGAGTGAAGGTGGAGACCCTGCCGCAGTGATTTTTGATGCAGTAAATTCTGCCAAAGCCAGAGGCATTGATATTGTATTGGCCGATACCGCAGGCCGCTTGCCTACTCAACTCAACTTGATGGACGAAATTAAAAAAGTACAACGTGTTATAGATAAAGCCTTGCCTGGTGCACCACATGAAGTGCTACTGGTGCTAGATGCAAATACAGGGCAAAATGCTGTCACGCAGGTGAAAGCGTTTGACGACGCACTTAAAGTCACTGGTTTAGTGTTAAGTAAACTCGACGGCACAGCCAAAGGTGGCGTGATTGCCGCAATTGCAGAAGCAAGGCCGATTCCCATCCGCTATATTGGTGTAGGCGAATCTATAGATGATTTAAAGCCATTTAAAACACAAGAATTTATTGAGGCGCTATTTGAATGATTAAGTTTGACCAAGTTGGCAAACTCTACCCTGGTGGTTTTGAGGCACTAAAAAATATTTCTCTCAATATTGAGCAAGGTGAGCTTATTTACATCACTGGTCATTCTGGTGCAGGTAAAAGCACCTTACTTAAGCTGATGGCCGCCATAGAGCAACCCACCCAAGGTACCATTCTGATAGGTAATCAAAATATCAGTAAAATTAAATCCAACGCTATCCCTTTTTTACGCCGTAAATTTGGCTTAGTATTTCAAGACCATAAACTACTTTATGACCGTAATTGTTTTGAAAATGTCGCCTTACCTTTATACATTAACGGCATCACAGGTAATGAGGCGGGTAAAAGAATTCGTGCAGCTTTAGATAAAGTTAATTTGCTCAACAAAGAAAAGTCTTTGCCTATTACCTTGTCAGGTGGTGAGCAACGCCGTTTAGCCATTGCCAGAGCCATTGTGAGCCGCCCTTCTGTGCTGATTGCCGACGAACCAACTGGCAATCTAGATGACAATTATGCGGCAGAAATCTTAGACTTATTTGGCGCCTTTCACCAAGTGGGTGCCACTGTAATTATTGCTACGCACGCCATCAATGCGATTCATCCACAAGCACGCATCATTAACTTGAACCATGGAGCACTATCGCCAATTGAATTAACGCAAAGGCAAGAACAATGAAGTATTGGTTAAATCAACATCAACAATCACTTAGTATTGTCATACAAAAACTCAAAATGAGTGGTATGTCTACTCTCATTATGTGTTTGGTCATGGGTACCGCTTTATCATTACCAGCCCTGCTTTATGTGTTGGTTGATAATTTTAACCAGATTGCTGGTGATATTAAGGGTGAAGCAAGAATTAGCTTATTTCTTAAGTTGGACGCTAACGAGGCAGTCATCACTAGTATCAAGCAAAAACTAGAAGAAAATAATGCTGTCAAAAACTTTGAATTCGTGAGTAAAGACCTTGCCTTTAAAAAACTAAAAGAGGATGCCAATACCGCAGAAGTCGCTAGCAACTTAGATAGCAACCCCTTGCCAGACGCCTTTTTTATTCAAGCAGAAAATAATGAGCCTAATGCCGTTAATCAACTGCGTGACACTTTGCAGCAGTATGAAGGTGTAGAACATGCGCAAGTGGATGCGAGTTGGATTCAACGTTTAAACAGTTTATTAACCTTAGGAAAAAAAGCCGCGTTCACTTTAGCAGTGTTACTTGGCTTTGCAATTGTGGTGATTATTGGCAACACGATACGTTTACAAATACTCACTCAAAAAGAAGAAATTGAAGTCAGCAAACTGATTGGTGCCACCAATAGTTTTGTGCGACGTCCATTTTTGTATACAGGTGTGCTCTATGGACTAGGCGGCGGCATTGCGGCTTGCCTCATTTTGGTTGCCGTCATTCATATATTCAATGCCTCTATTGCAGAGCTTGCGCGCTTATATGCCAGTAACTTTCACTTAGTATTACCTAGTGCATCGCATATCTTGTTGATGGTATTAATTGGCATAGGCTTAGGTTGGCTTGGCTCATATTTGGCGGTTAATCGCTCTATTTCTGCACTGCAAATTCAGTAATAGTACTAACGAGAAAATGAGCTAAGTTTTGCCATGAATATTATTTTTATCCATCAAAACTTTCCTGCGCAATTCAGACATATCGCTAATGCATTGGTAGCTGAGGGTAAGCATCACCTGATTGCTATTTGTGATGAAAATGCCCCTGGGCTTGAAGGCGTAGAACGCATTCACTACAAGCCACAACGCGGTAATACCGCAAACTTACATCAGTATTTAATTAGTAGTGAAACGCATATTATTCGCGGTCAATCTGTTGCTGGTGTACTGCTCGCTTTACAACAAAAAGGGCTTAAACCAGATGCGATTGTTGCGCATGTGGGCTGGGGAGAAGCCATTTTTTGTAAAGATATTTACCCAACAGTGCCCTTGATTACCTTTTTTGAATTTTACTACCATGCAAATGGCGCAGACGTTGGATTTGACCCAGAAATGCCGACCACGCTTGATGATAGCTTGCGTATCCGTGTAAAAAATGTCACAAACTTATTATCACTAGAGGCCTCGGACATTGGCATTAGTCCAACCGCATGGCAACGTAGCTTGTACCCGCAACATTATCAGGACAAAATTCGTCTCATTCATGAAGGCATTAATACAGCACTTGCTAAGCCAGATGAAGATGCTTGGATTAGCCTGAGCAACGGTGTCATTCTAACTAAAAATGTAGAAGTGATTACCTATGTTGCACGTAATTTAGAGCCGTATCGCGGCTTTCATCAGTTTATGCGCGCACTTGAAATCATCTGCCAGCAACGCCCTAATGCACAAGTGATTGTGATTGGCGGTGATGACGTGAGTTATGGTCGAAAATTACCTAATCATGAAACTTATCGTGAACATATGCTTAAACAGGTCAACATAGATACTAAGCGCGTGCATTTTTTGGGCAAAGTGCCATATCAACAGTATCTAAATGTGCTTCAAATTTCCGCGGTACACGTATACCTAACCGTGCCGTTTGTATTGTCTTGGTCTATGTTAGAAGCGATGTCCACAGGGTGTGTAGTGGTAGCTTCTAATACTGCGCCTGTGAAAGAGGTGATTGAGCATGGAAAAAATGGGCTATTGGTTGATTATTTTTCACCAGATGCAATTGCCAGCCAAGTGATAGAAGTTTTATCTAAGCCTGAACATTATGCTGAAATGCGGGTCAATGCTAGACAAACTATTTTACAAAATTATCCTTTGCATAAAGGTGTAGAAGCTTACAAAAAATTGTTTGATGAAATAAGCGCTAAAAGGTAAACTTGTAATAACCATGTAAAATAGTCAACTATATATGTTTTAAATTTAAGTTTTTATGACTATTAAAGATTTACTAAATGATGTCGAAATCAATATGGTTGACTCAACAAGCGTCTAAGATTGATTTAAAATGCTAAATTAATGTAAAAAAACACAGTTTATTTAGCTTTTAAATTGCTGTAATGCATGTAAATTTGGCAGTTAGTACAAATTTACTCAATATAAATAAAAATGCCTGTTAAAACAGGATGTGATTGGAGATAACGTGTTAGCAGAACAGGTAGCCAAAATTCAAGGTCATATTGATGCACATATCCATGTGCCAGGGGCACTAATGCCCTTATTACATGCAATTCAAGATGATATTGGTTATATACCAGAAGATTGCTATCAAGCGATTTCAAAAGCGTTGAATTTGTCCATCGCTGAAATTCATGGCGTTGTTACTTTTTATCACCATTTTAGAACACACCCAGTCGGTAAATGTGTATTACAAATTTGCCGCGCAGAATCATGCCAAGCTATGGGATCAGAATCCCTTGAGCACTATGCCAAATCTACTTTAGGTATTGATTATCACCAAACCACCAATGATGGTGCTATTACCCTTGAACCAGTTTACTGTTTAGGCAATTGTGCATGTTCTCCAGCGGTATTATTAAATGATGATGTATATGGACGTGTTAGCCCAGAAAAATTAGATGAAATTATTGCAGAAGCGAGGGCAAGCGCATGAGTACCACTGTCTACGTACCTAGGGATTCTAGCGCCCTATCATTAGGTGCAAACAAGGTCGCAAAACGCATTCAAGAAGAAGCTGACAAGCGTGGTCTTGCCATTAATATCGTACGTAATGGCTCGCGTGGCATGTTTTGGCTAGAAACCATGGTAGAAGTCGCAACTGATATGGGCCGCGTCGCTTATGGGCCTGTTAACCCCAAAGATGTATCCAGCCTATTTGATGCCGATTTTTTAAACGCTGGTACACATGTTCTTAAACTTGGTGTAACGGATGAGTTGCCTTGGCTTAAAAAACAAGAGCGTCTAACATTTGCTCGTGTGGGCATTACAGACCCAGTTTCATTAGAAGATTATATTGCGCATGATGGTTATCAAGGTCTCAGAAATGCAATTGCTATGTCTGGTGCAGAAATCGTAAAAACTGTCACCGATTCTGGCTTGCGTGGCCGCGGTGGTGCGGCTTTCCCAACGGGTATTAAATGGAACACAGTGCTTGGTTGTGAATCTGAGCAAAAATATGTGGTGTGTAATGCCGATGAAGGTGACTCTGGCACCTATTCTGACCGCATGATTATGGAAGGCGACCCCTTTGTATTAATAGAAGGCATGACCATCGCAGGTATTGCTGTTGGAGCTTCGCAAGGCTATATCTACTTACGCTCAGAGTACCCAGATGCACTGCATATCCTCAATGAAGCGATTAAAAACGCATACGTAGCTGGCTATTTAGGCGATAACATTTTAGGCAGTGGTAAACGTTTTGATTTAGAAGTTCGTCGCGCTGCAGGGGCTTATGTCTGTGGTGAAGAAACTTCACTACTAGAAAGTCTTGAAGGCAAACGTGGTTTAGTGCGTTTTAAACCACCCCTACCTGCTATTGAAGGACTATTTGGCAAACCAACCATTGTCAACAATGTCATATCGCTTGCAACAGTGCCGATTATTTTAGACAAAGGTGCTCAATATTATGCTGATTACGGCATGGGACGTTCACGTGGCACTTTGCCGATTCAGTTAGCTGGTAACCTAAAACAATGTGGCTTGGTAGAAAAAGCTTTTGGCGTGACCTTACGCGAGTTACTCTATGATTATGGTGGTGGCGCGGCAAGTGGCAGACCAATCAAAGCGGTGCAAGTGGGCGGTCCATTAGGTGCCTACTTACCAGAAAGTCAATTTGATACGCCATTAGATTATGAGGCATTTAGCAATATCTGGGCAGTACTTGGGCATGGCGGTATTGTAGCTTTTGATGATACCGTAGATATGGCCAAAATGGCACGTTATGCCTTTGAGTTTTGTGCTATAGAATCATGCGGAAAATGTACCCCATGTCGCATTGGCTCTACACGCGGCGTTGAGGTGATTGATAAAATAATGACTGGAAAAGACAAAGAAAAAAATATTGCACTGGTGCGAGATTTAAGCGATACCATGCTTAATGGCTCATTATGTGCACTGGGTGGCATGACACCATACCCTGTGCTGAGTGCAATGAATCATTTCCCTAAAGATTTTGGAATTTAATTGATTAAGAGACAAATAAAGCGCATAACCAACATACGCTTTTAGGAGAAACAAGATGGACGACCAAAAAGATTACGGTACCCCTGCCAGAGTATCTGACAAACTAGTTACGTTAGAGATTGATGGTAGAAAAGTCACAGTGCCCGAAGGTACTTCTATTATGCACGCAGCCACGGTAGCAGGTATCGGCGTACCAAAGCTATGCGCCACAGATAGCTTAGAAGCGTTTGGCTCATGTCGTTTGTGTTTAGTAGAGATTGAAGGTCGTCGCGGTTACCCTGCCTCATGCACAACTCCCGTTGCAGAGAACATTAAAGTGCATACACAAACATCCAAACTTGCGGATGTGCGCAGAGGTGTCATGGAACTTTATATTTCTGACCATCCGCTTGATTGCTTAACTTGCGCCACCAACGGTGATTGTGAGTTGCAAGACATGGCAGGCGCAGTTGGTCTGCGTGAAGTGCGTTATGGTTATGATGGTGAAAATCATCTTAAGGCTGAAAAAGATACATCTAACCCCTACTTTCAATTTGACCCGTCCAAATGTATTGTATGCTCACGCTGCGTGCGTGCTTGTGAAGAAGTTCAAGGCACTTATGCGTTAACTATTGAAGGTAGAGGTTTTGAATCTAAAGTTGCATCAGGTACTGAGGACTTTTTAAACTCAGAGTGTGTTTCATGTGGTGCCTGCGTGCAAGCTTGTCCTACAGCTACACTAATTGAAAAAACAGTCATTGAAAAAGGTGTGCCTGACTATAAAGTTACGACGACCTGTGCATACTGTGGTGTAGGTTGTAGCTTTGATGCTGAAATGAAAGGCGAGGAAGTTGTACGCATGACGCCTAACAAGAACGGTGGTGCTAACCATGGTCACTCTTGCGTAAAAGGCAGATTTGCATGGGGCTACGCAACGCATCAAGACCGCATGACTAAGCCAATGATACGTAAATCTATCCATGATGCATGGACAGAGGTTTCATGGGATGAGGCGATTAACTACGCCGCAAGTGAAATTAAACGCATTCAAGCTAAATATGGCAAAAATTCAGTAGGTGGCATTACCTCTAGCCGTTGTACAAATGAAGAAGTTTACGTCACGCAGAAATTAATTCGTGCGGTATTTGGTAACAACAATGTAGACACTTGCGCGCGCGTATGCCACTCCCCTACTGGTTATGGTCTAAAACAAACGATTGGTGAATCAGCTGGTACACAAACCTTCGACTCTGTCATGCAATCTGATGTAATTGTTGTGATTGGTGCAAACCCCACCGATGGTCACCCTGTGTTTGGCTCGCAAATGAAACGTCGTTTACGCCAAGGCGCAAAATTAATTGTAGCTGATCCAAGAGAAATTGACTTGGTTTCTTCTACCCACGTAAAAGCTGACTACCACTTAAAACTTCGTCCAGGCACTAACGTAGCCCTCATTTCAGCATTCTCACACGTCATTGTGACTGAAGGTCTAGTAAATGAAGAATTTGTTAAAGCACGTTGCGAATGGGATTCTTTTGAAGCATGGCGTGATTTTGCAGCGTTACCAGAAAACTCACCTGAGGCCTTAAGTGCCGAACTTGGCGTACCCGCTGAAGAGTTACGTGCCGCAGCAAGGCTATACGCAACGGGCGGAAATGCGGCAATTTATTACGGCTTAGGTGTCACTGAGCATAGCCAAGGCTCGACAATGGTGATGGGTATCGCCAATATTGCAATGGCTACTGCAAACATTGGCCGTGAAGGTGTCGGTGTGAATCCATTACGTGGTCAAAATAACGTGCAAGGCTCTTGCGATATGGGCTCTATGCCGCATGAGTTTCCTGGCTATCGCCATGTGTCAGATGATGCTACTCGCGCCTTATTTGAAAGTGCTTGGGGTAGACCATTGAGTAGCGACCCAGGGCTCAGAATTCCAAACATGTTGGATATGGCATCAGAAGGTGAGTTTAAAGCCCTCTATTGTGTAGGTGAAGACATTGCACAATCTGATCCAGATACCCAACACGTAACGCATGCGCTTGAATCTATGGAATGTGTCATCGTACAAGATTTGTTTTTAAATGAAACCGCCATGTTTGCACATGTGTTCTTCCCTGGCGCTTCATTCCTAGAAAAATCTGGCACATTTACCAATGCAGAACGTCGTATTTCGCCAGTACGTCGTGTCATGACGCCTAAAAACGGCATGGAAGACTGGGAAATTACGGCTAAACTTGCAACTGCATTGGGCTACCCTATGCATTACAACCACGCGGCTGATATTTTAGATGAAATTGCTGCGCTTACCCCAACCTTCAAAGGTGTGAGTTTCAAAAAATTAGATGAACTTGGCAGTGTACAATGGCCTTGTGATGACGCAAACCCAGAAGGCACACCAACCATGCACATTGACGAGTTTGTACGTGGTAAAGGTAAATTCTTTATTACCCGCTACGTACCAACCACTGAAAAAGTAAACGCTAAGTATCCATTAATCTTAACTACTGGCCGTATTTTGTCGCAATACAATGTGGGGGCACAAACAAGACGTACTAAAAATAGTACTTGGCATAAAGAAGACATTGTAGAAATTCACCCACATGATGCTGAAGAAAGAGGCATTCAAGATGGTGATTGGGTTGGTATTACTAGCCGTTCTGGTGAAACTGTCCTTCATGCTAAGATTACCGAACGCGTACAACCTGGTGTCATTTATACGACTTTTCACCATCCAGAATCTGGGGCAAATGTGATTACAACAGATAACTCAGACTGGGCTACAAACTGCCCTGAGTTTAAAGTGACGGCTGTGCAGGTTACTCGTGTCAATCAGCTGTCAAACTGGCAACGTGATTATAAAACATTTAGTGAAGAGCAAATTAGCTTTGCAAAACACCCCAATGATGTCGCTAGTGTGAAATCATAACTATTGTTTGTTACTGATGATGTATGCCAGAGTTAAAGGATGACAAGCCACAACAAGCCCTTGATAGCACAAGGGCCAGTTAGCGAAGTTGAGATTGAAAAATGGCAACAAGGTCATATTGAAAAACATGTAGACCACGTTGCAGAAGAAGTACCAATTGCTTTGATTTACAATGGGGTTTCGCATGCCGTGATGCTAGCAAGCCCGCAAGATTTAGAAGATTTTGCTTTAGGATTTTCTTTAGCTGAAGGCATTTTAAATGATGCCAAAGAGTTATATGGCTTAGAAATCAACACGCAAGAAAACGGCATTGAAATTCACCTTGAAATCGCTAGTGAGCAGTTTTCTATGCTCAAAGAACGTCGCAGAAGTATGACAGGCAGAACTGGTTGTGGTTTATGTGGTGCAGAAAGTTTAGTACAAGCGTTAAGGTTGCCTAAACATCAAGTTGTATCAGAAAATTTTGAGATATCCAAAATACAACTTGGACTAGCTCAGATTGGTCAACTTCAACACATGCAAAAAATTACAGGGGCAACCCATGCATGTGCATTAGTTAATTATCTGGGTGAGGTGTTGCTGGTTCGTGAAGATGTGGGTAGACATAACGCACTCGATAAACTATTAGGTGCAAAGGCCAAGCTAGCCAGTGGCGAAAATACTTTTGTCATTACTACAAGTCGGGCAAGTTATGAAATGGTACAAAAGGTAGCTGTAGCAAACATACCTTTGCTAGTTGCCATTTCAGCCCCTACAGGCTTAGCCATTAGGCTTGCCGAGCAATGTAATATTACTTTGGTTGGCTTTGCAAGAAACAAGGATTGTGTGGTGTATACGCATGCTGAGCGTATTATCATAAGTACCTAAACAGCATTAAGGATAGACAATGAAAGTAGAAAAACTTATTACAATGGCAAACCAAATAGGTGATTTTTTTGGCGCCAACCCAAATCAAATAGAAGCTAAAAAAGATATTGCAAAACATATTAAGCGTTTCTGGGCACAGAATATGCGCATACTTATCATTGGACATGTGCAAAATAACCAAGGTCAAGGACTTCAAGCAGTGGTTAAAGAAGCAATTAAAGAACATCAACAATTTTTAAATTAAGCCCTATCATAATCAAACACCATCATTAAGTTAAACCGTATAATTGCTCTTGCAATCGTACATAAACAATTCAAGTCTATACTTAATGAATAACCTTCTAGTAACTCTCGAAAGTAAAAAAACTAAGCAATTACAATTTTGGTTCGTTTTAATTGCAGCTCTTATTGCTACACAGGTGCAATACATTCAGCACGGCTGGATTAACCCAGACTCCGTCCTATATTTAGAAGCGGCTAAATTTTTTAGCAATGGTGAGTGGAAAGCAGGATTTGAGGTTTTTCCTTGGCCTTTTTATTCCCTATGCATCATGCTAGTTAATAAAATCACGCAGCTAGGTGTGCATGTTTCCGCACAAATTTTAAACGTTATTTTCTTCTCAATTGCCTCTTTTAGTTTCATTAAAATTATTCAATTATCCGGCGGCAAACAAAAACAAATAATTGCGGGCGCGCTGATTTGGCTCAGCGCTCAGTACATGATTGGCGGCGTACTAGAAATGCTAATGAGGGATGAAGGATTTTGGGCATTTTACTTATTAAGTATTATGTTTTTTATCAGATACTACCAACAACAACAATTTAAAGATGCACTGCTTTGGCAATTGTGCATTATCGTTGCCACCCTATTTAGGATCGAAGCAATTTTATATTTAATGTTTTTACCTTTAATTTTGCTTTTCCAAACTGGCTTTCACGCAAAACAAAAATGGAAGCACGTACTGATGGCAAACGCCATTAATTTAGGTATAGCTATCATACTTATTGCAGCATTTATCTTTAACGATAACTTATCTACCAAATTACTTGGCCGCTTAAATGAAGTATTCACTACTAATCTATGGCAACAATTCACTCAACAACTGACTGAAAAATCTAGCATTATGTCTAGCCAAGTACTAGGGCAATACTTAAATGAATTTGCTGTGCAAGGCTTACTCATCACATTTATTTACGTGATTTTTATTAAAACGATAAGCGCAACAGGGTTTGTAAACGTTATTTTCAGTTTATTGGCAATCAAGCAAAACAAGCAGCTAATCCATCCTGCTGCATTTAAGGTGTTGAGCACAACCGCTATCATTGCTTTGCTCAATATGGCACTTATCATCACCAAAGTATTTGTTTTATCAGGTCGCTATGTATTGGCATTAAGCTTTATTTTAATGATATTTTCTGCGTTCTATTTTGCAAAGTTACTATTTACAGAGTCAGAAGATAACCAATTAAAATGGTTAAAAATTCTGTTAGTTGTGTTTATCTTAGGTTGTATAGTTAAAAACGTATTGCCCAAGAAGCATGGATATAACTACATGCAAGATGCTGTCGCGTGGTTAAAAAATTATAATCAAGAGAATAAACCTGTCTTTTATGATCAAGCTAGAATGCGTTATTACGCAAATGCACCTTATATAGGAAATGTTAACGACCACATTGATAACATTAGAAGCTCTGTATCAGACAAAAGTATTTATCATTATCATTTCATCATGATTGAAAACTCTAACAAAGATAACATATCTAATAATATTATTCATCACAAGCTACCAGAATATACCTTGATTAATCAATTTAATGATGCGAAAGCTAAAAAGAGCGTTATTATTTACGAGAAAAATTAGCTATGAATAATTCTAATATATCATTAATTAGCATAATTATTCCCACATATAATTATTCCCATACCCTAGAGCGCTCTGTCTCATCTGTCTGTAAGCAAATGGATAAATACTGCGAACTGCTGGTCATTAACGATGGTTCAACAGATAACACGCTATTGTTATTAGAAGACCTAAAAACGAGATACAACAATATTATAAAAATAGTAAATAAACCTAATGGAGGTGCGGGTTCTGCAAGAAATAAGGGTGCAAGTATTGCTAGAGGAGATTATTTTATATTCTTAGATGCAGATGATGAATTAAGCCCTGATGCTATCACTAATATACGAAACCATCTTAAGCTCAATCCGAATACTCATTTTGTAATTGGCGGTCATAACTCAGTTCATGCAAATGGCCAAAAAAAACTTCATAAAGCTAGCCACTTACCCGACGATTTATATACTAGGCTAAAAGCCTATCTTTTAGATAAAACTATCAGTTTATCAAATGGCGCATGCGTAATGCACAGGTCTATTTTTCAACATTATCAATATCCAGAACATTTTAGGAATTCGGAAGATATACCTATGTTTGCTTATTGTTTGGTGAATTTCTCTTGCAGCACTATTGATTTCCCATTGGCAAATGTTTATAAACATCATGATAGCCTGAGACATAATGTAAAAAATGCAATTGATGTTGGATTAGATTTGGTAGAGGAGGTATTTAACCTTAAGCGAATACCACCTAATCTACAATATCTTAAAAAAGATTTTTTAGTGCAACGTCTACTTTCATTATCTAGAGTTTGCCATGAAGCTAACGAAAACTTTTTGTGTAAAGAGTACTTTTACGAAGCATTGAGAATAGATATGACTGTTATCTTCAAACTATCATATTTAAAAAAGTATTTAAAATCTATACTTATTGACTTAGTTAAAAAGTAAAAAAAATTGCAATTATGATTGTCAGCGCAAATAGGTAGCAGGTCAGGTCAACTAATATGTAGAATTTGCGTTAGCTCTCTTTAAGTTAGATTATGGATTCTATACCTATATAAAACTAGGTAACGCTGACTTTTGCAAGTGAATTGTCAAATTATAAGAGACTAGCTCATATCAATCTTATCAAATGAAAATACCAACATGTCATAACTTTTTTTCTCAAGTTTATTAATTGGTATCAGCCTCAACTCACCAGAAGGTTCACCGAATATTAGAACTTCAAATAATTTAAAAAATGACGATAAAAACTTGGGCATATAGTTAGGTATTAGCCACTCATCAATTTTACACATTTCATACAATTGGCTATACCCAATTGATCTTAAAAAATCTATTTCTGGAGAGCTTCCATTAAGAATTCCTCTATTTTGTTCAAAAAGGATTACAGGTTTATTTTTTTTTAATAATTTCTTCATGCCTTTAAAAGCTTCTAATTCATGGCCTTCTACATCTATCTTTATTAAACCAACATCGATTAGCGATAGTTCATAAAGGCTATCTAATTTTCTTAGATTAAAATTAAAATTATAAAATTCATTTGAATTTAAAACTTTTCCATCTAGATTAACACTTCCTGCACCACAATTTTTTTTTGGAATTTTTGCTACTATAGTTTGGTCTTCACTTGATGCACCAAAATTATAAACTCTTATATTTTCAACGTTTTTTGTATTCAATTTCAACACTTCAAAGACAACAGGATTCGGTTCAAACGCATAAACATTTTTAGAAAAACTACTAAATACAAGAGTATGATTTCCAATATTTGCACCAATATCAATTGCTATTTTATCGCTTAATTTTTCTTTAAAGAGTTCTTCAACAAGAGTTAACTCATTAGTTTCATACCTTCCATCTAATGAAATTGATTGGGAAATAAAATCAAAACTAAACATTATTAGCTGATTTTCATTCTTTATGTGCTCTCTGGAAACTTTACGTAAAAATTTTCTTGCATTAATTTTTCTTAAATAATTAAAGAATCCTCTTTTTCTTTTTGACATATTCATAAATGATTTTTATGCTAAGTAAGGTATTTGATTCTATAGCAAAAGTAAGCATTGAGCATTATCTTAATAAACGAAATCATATTTACTATTAAACACAGAAAAACGAATTTGTAATATTTTTGTATTTGTTCAAATACTATAAGTCAGCCTCCAATAAGTCCTAAAAATGCTAAATATAGCCAAAATTTTAAGGCTAATATCTAAATAGTACCGAGTAAGATTATAATGAGTTTATCAAGGTCGGTCTTAATCAAGATATAAATTTAAGGAAATAAATGATTTTAGTTACAGGTGCCGCTGGTTATATAGGTTCACACACTTGTGTTGAAC
>CAYXGE010000009.1:0-34773 GCA_964464435.1 uncultured Methylophilaceae bacterium | reverse complement strand
TACTTTGGCCAAATGGCCTAGAAGGCAAGCTGGATGCGCTTTCTGGCGTGGTGATTGTAATTGCTCTGATTGCACTCATCCGCTATAAAGTGGGGGTGATTGCGGTGATACTTGCATGCGGATTAGTCGGACTGATTTACAGGCTTTTAGTAGCGTAATAGATGCAATACTTTTTCTGATGCTTTTCGTCTTTATATTTTCAGGTACCATAAAAGTAGAAACAGATTAAAATAAAAACATACCAAGGAGTTGCGTATATGAAGAAACATAATCTAATTATCAATATACAGCCCCATGGTTTCTATAATAAGTTTTAGATATCCCAATGGACTCGAAAATGATTGTTCTCGTCATCTACTTTTCTTTTGCTTGGGTCATTCTTGTGCCCATCCAAGCGCTTAAACTCAACTCTCAAACTCAAGCAAAATTGCAGATGTTTAGCTTTAATGAGCTCATTTGGTTCTCGACGCTTAGCGTTGGTTCCGCCCTAGCTGTTGGATTTACTGTTGTCTACTTGGTGATGTTTGGCCCATCCTACATTACGGGCGATTTTATAGGCTTGCCTTGGTTAACAATGTTACCTGCGCTCGTATTGGTTTTTTGGGTAGGCATAAAAACAAACCGTACTGTAATGGCTACCCTATTGGCACGCAAAGACAAAAATGCGGAATGAATTTGGCTCAATGGTTAACCAACTAAACTGATGGAACTGTGCGAAAAGCAGATCTCGCTGGTGAATTAAAACGTTAAAACAACCCCACCACTTTGCCTGTTTCATCAATATCAATGCGCACGGCGCACGGTTCATTGGGCAGGCCTGGCATGGTCATAATGTCATCACAAATCATCACAATAAACTCTGCGCCAGCGCTAAGGCGTACAGCGCGTATTGTGACAATATGCCCTTGTGGTGCGCCGCGCACAGCGGCATCGGTTGAGAATGAATATTGGGTTTTGGCCACACAAATGGGGTAATGTCCGTAACCGTCAGCCTCTAGTTGCTCAATCAACACTTTGACACGGCGTGGGGCGTGAATATCCGCCGCGCCATACACTTTGGTGGCGAGTTTGCGCATTTTCTCCCAAAGGCTGTCTGTATCGTCATACACAAACTTGAGGCTTGAAGCTTTGTTTTCTGCCAGTTTAACCACCTCATGCGCTAGCTCTGCCGCGCCCGCACCGCCTTTAGCCCAGTGTTCTGCCAGCACTACATTTACACCTTGTTTAGCCATGGTGTCTTTCACAAGGGCAATTTCTGCCTCGGTGTCTTGGTTAAAGCGGTTAATGGCTACCACCGCCGCTAAGCCATAGTGTTGGGTGACGTTGTGAATGTGTTTTTCTAAATTCACCAAGCCTGCTTTAAGCGCGGTTAGGTTTTCTTGGTTAATGTCTGGCAGTTCTACCCCGCCGTGATATTTAAGCGCACGAATGGTGGCTACTACCACGCAAGCCGCAGGTTTTAAGCCTGTTTTACGGCATTTAATATCCACAAATTTTTCTGCGCCCAAGTCTGCACCAAAGCCTGCTTCTGTGACCACATAATCTGAGAGTTTTAAGGCTAATTTGGTGGCAATAGCAGAGTTACAACCATGTGCAATGTTGGCAAACGGGCCGCCATGAATAATGGCTGGGGTGTTTTCTAAGGTTTGTACAAGGTTAGGTTTGATGGCGTTTTTAAGCAGCACCGCCATTGCGCCGTGGGCTTTTAAATCTCGCGCGGTGACTGGCTTGCCAGTATAAGTATAGCCAATAACAATATTGCCAAGGCGTTGTTTAAGGTCTTGCAATGAATCTGCCAAACAGAATATCGCCATCACTTCTGAGGCCACCACAATATCAAAGCCGTCTTCTCGTGTTTGCCCGTTCACCTTACCACCCAAGCCCACTACAATTTGGCGCAAGGCGCGGTCGTTCATGTCCATCACGCGTTTCCAAGTGACTTGGCGCGGGTCAATTTGCAAGGCGTTATCATGATGAATATGGTTATCTATCATGGCGGCGAGTAAGTTATGCGCCAGCGCAATAGCGGAAAAATCACCCGTAAAATGTAGATTGATGTCTTCCATGGGCACTACTTGCGCATGACCGCCGCCCGCCGCGCCACCTTTAACGCCAAATACTGGACCAAGTGATGGCTCACGCAAACAAACAATCGCTTTTTTACCAATATGGTTTAGGGCATCGCCCAAGCCTACGGTGGTGGTAGTTTTACCTTCACCTGCAGGGGTGGGGCTAATGGCTGTGACTAAAATTAAGTGCCCATTGGGTTTGCTAGCTAGCGTGTTTTGCAAAGATTCAACATCAATTTTGGCCTTAAAATGCCCGTACATTTCAACCGCAGACTCTGGCAAGCCAAGTTTGTGTGCAATTTCATTCACTTTATGCATATTTGCGCACTGTGCAATTTCTATATCGCTTGCCATAAATCCCTTAATATATTTGTGTATTTTCTTACATCATATCACCGCGAGAGTGGGTTTTTCCATGTAAAATATTTAAAAATTTATTGCCTATTATCTTAAGAAAGTCCTCATGATTAATACCACGACTGCCGCCCAAAAAGCACAAACACTTGCAGAAGCCTTACCTTACATTAAACGTTTTTTTGATAAAACGATTGTTATTAAATACGGTGGCAATGCCATGACCGATGAAAACCTAAAAGACTGTTTTGCACGTGATGTGGTATTGCTAAAACTCGTGGGCATGAACCCAGTAGTGGTGCATGGTGGTGGCCCTCAAATTAATGAAATGTTAGATAAACTAGGCAAAAAAGGCGAGTTTATTCAAGGCATGCGCGTGACTGATGAAGAAACCATGGATGTGGTTGAGATGGTATTGGGTGGTCAAGTCAATAAAGAAATTGTGAACTTGATTAATCGTCATGGTGGCAAAGCCGTTGGCCTTACAGGGCAAGATGGCAATTTTATTCACGCCCATAAATTACTGATGGAAGATTTAAACGACCCCAATAAAATGATTGATGTGGGACAGGTGGGCGAGATTTCGGCCATAGACCCCAGTATTATCAACTTTTTAGATACTGGCGATTTTATTCCTGTAGTGGCGCCAATTGGCGTGGGTAAAGATGGTGAAACCTACAATATTAATGCGGATGTTGTGGCTGGAAAATTGGCGGAAATTTTGGGCGCTGAAAAATTAATTTTACTCACCAACACGCCCGGTGTGCTGGATAAAAACGGTAACTTGCTCACTGGCCTCACCCCAAAAAATATTGATGATTTAGTCGCGGATGGCACACTTTCAGGCGGTATGTTACCCAAAATTAGCTCTGCATTAGATGCGGCAAGAAGCGGTGTGAAATCAGTACATATTATTGATGGCCGCGTACAACACGCGCTATTGCTTGAAGTGCTCACTGATGAAGGTGTGGGAACACTCATTACAGCCAAATAAAGCATCACTAAATTAATGAATTGGATTTGCCATGTCTGAAATTATTTTATATACCAACAAAATGTCCCGTGGTCGCGGAGTACATTGGATGCTTGAAGAGCTTGGCGAGCCCTATAAAATTGAATGGGTAGATTACGGTTTGCCCATGAAATCCGCAGAATACTTAGCAATTAACCCAATGGGTAAAGTACCTGCACTCAAACATGGGGATGGCATCATTACAGAAACAGCCGCTATTTTGACCTATTTGGCAGACACTTTCCCAAGTAAAGGCCTTATTCCAGCGCATGGCACACCTGAGCGCGCTGCTTTTTTTCGCTGGATGTTTTTTATAGCTGGCCCGTTAGAAGCGGCAACGACTGCGCAATTTTTAGGTTGGCAAACGCCTGAGACAACGCCCCTTGGCACCCCTGCTAAAGCATTCTTAGGTTTTGGGTCGCTTGACCTTACGCTAGCCACATTAGAGGCACACTTACAACAAAATACCTACCTTTGTGGTGAGCAGTTCACTGCGGCCGATATTTACCTAGCCTCTCACTTGGGCTTTAGTATGCTGTTTGCCAAAACCGTGCCTAGCAATACAACGTTTAAGGCGTACTACAAGCGCGCCACCCAGCGCCCTGCCAAACTTCGCGCAGAGAGCGCATCATAAAGATGGGGCAAAAAGTTTGGGTATTTGATTTAGATGACACCTTACATGACGCCAGCAGTCATATTTTTCCTGTAATGAACCGCGCTATGACTGAATATATTATGCAACATTTAAGCATAGATGAAAAAGCAGCGTTTAATATTAGGCAACATTACTGGCAGATTTATGGCGCGACTTTAAAAGGCTTAATGCGACATCATGGCGTGAATCCGCATCACTTTTTAAAAGTGACGCACGATGACAAGCAGCTAGCCGAACTGGCGCAACAAATTAAAGGCTTACGGCATTTAATTAACCAACTCAAAGGGCGCAAAGTAGTGTTTACAAACGCGCCTAAAACCTATGCCTTTAAAGTGCTTAATACACTTGGTATTACTGACCTATTTTCGCATGTGTTTACGGTAGAATCTACGCGCTTTCACCCAAAGCCATCAATACGTGGCTTTAGGCAAATGCTAAAAGCCATTAAAGCCAAAGCCAGTGATTGCACCATGCTAGAAGACAGTGCAGAAACCCTAATGACGGCTAAACGCATGGGGATGAAAACCATTTATGTGAGTAAAGACTTACATAAACCCAATTACGTTGATGTTAGAATCAACCATATTAAAAAATTACACAGATGTTTTAATTGAGGCACAACATGGCAACAAAACCAGGCGAACGCAAACTGCAAATTTTAGAAACGCTAGCTAAAATGCTAGAAGCCCCTAAACAAGAAAAAATTACCACAGCCACATTGGCTGCAAAATTAGACGTATCTGAAGCTGCACTTTACAGACACTTTGCTGGCAAGGTTCAAATGTTTGAAGGGTTAATTGAGTTTATTGAACAAAGTATTTTTGGCTTAATTAATAAAATTAGCGCCGAAGAACCAGACGGCTTAGCGCAAGCAGGGCGCATCATAAATGTGTTACTTATGTTTGTAGAAAAAAACCCTGGTATGGCACGTGTGTTGATTGGTGAAGCCTTGGTGAATGAAGACCCCCGTTTACAAGTACGTATTAACCAATTGTATGATAGGTTAGAATCCACGCTTAAACAAAGCTTGCGTATTGCTGAAACACAAGGCGCTAGCCAACTAAATCCTGAAGCTCGCGCTAACTTAATGATGGCGTATATTACGGGCAAATGGCAACAATATGCCAAAAGTGCATTTAAACGCAAACCTTCTGATTTAGCACAGGAACAGTTACAGATGCTTTTTGGGTAAGTGATTTAGACTTTAAAAAAGATTTTGGTATTTACTAACGGAGCGAGTGTGACGTGGTTAAAAGAGTCAAAAATTAACTTAAGGCGTCAGCCAGTGCCTGCTTTACCGCATGCAATCTAGCCTGATAAATCGCCTGTTTAATCGCTTCTGCATTACCATGCTGGCTGGCAACTTTACCTGTATCTACCTGTTGCACAGCAAGTAACAACTTGCGCATTAAATCCGCTTCTGGCGTAGCACAATCTTCTAAGCCTGTTCTACCCCTTGAATCAGCTTCACAAGCTTTTAAAAAGTCTTCAAATCTCTGTGCTTGGCGAATGGCATCAGTTTCAATTAAAAAATCGAGTAAAGTATCTGGACGCATTTTAAGCGCCTGATGTAACTTGCCATGAAACTTAGCGACAAGGTGGGCGAGCTCTTTGCAGTCATTAGGAATACGTAAGCGCTTACTGATATCTTTAAGTAAGTGCACACTACGCTCTTCATGCCCGATATGTCTGGGCAGAATTTCCTTTGGTGTGGTGCCTTTACCTAAATCGTGCATGAGCGCGGCATAACGTACAGGTAAACTAAACTGTTGTTTTGCCGCATAATCAATCACCATCATCACATGCACACCGGTATCAATTTCTGGATGATGCAGCGCGGGTTGCGGTACGCCCCAGAGACGGTTGAGTTCTGGCAATATTTTTTCTAAAGCGCCGCAATCTCGTAATAACTCAAACATACGGCTGGGTTTAGCTTCCATTAAGCCTTTTGCAAGTTCTTGCCAAACACGCTCTGGCACTAAGGCATCTACTTCTCCATTTGCTACCATTTCTGTCATCAGGCGCATGGTTTCAGGGGCAACGGTAAATTCAGAAAAACGTGCAAGAAATCTTGCTGCTCTTAAAATGCGTACGGGGTCTTCTACAAAGGCATCGCTAACGTGACGCAATACTTTGTGTTGAATATCTTGTACGCCATGAAATGGATCTATTAATTCACCCTCAGCAGTTTGCGCTATGGCATTCATAGTAAAGTCGCGCCGCGCCAAGTCTTGCTCTAAGGTCACATCTGGGGTGGCATGAATTTGAAAGCCTTTGTAACCTTTGGCTGTTTTACGCTCTGTACGCGCTAAGGCGTATTCCTCATGCGTTATTGGGTGCAAAAATACAGGAAAATCTTTGCCAACGGCTTTATAACCTGCCGCTTCCATTGCGGCAGGGGTACTACCTACCACCACATAATCTATATCTTTAATTTTTAAACCTAGAAGCTGGTCACGCACTGCACCGCCTACTTGATAGACCTTCATCGTAATAACCCTAGCGACCTGCTAGACTTCTAAAGGCGGCATAGGCGTTACGTGGGCTTTGATTAGCTAAATATTCTGGGACAATAGCCTCCAAGCTAGCTGGTTGCACACAAGCCCATGCTGGAAATTGCTGCGTTGTAGTGCTATCGACTTGCATTGACCGCAGATTATCACGTGTCATAAGTTTAACCGGTGACAATTCCAGTGCCATGGCCTGTGCGTAGGATAATTGTTCATTTAAGCCAATCACCATGCGTTTTTTACCTAGTATAAACGCCACAAACTCAATAAGTTGCCGCATGCTGTAGATGCGTGGACCACCTAATTCATAGGTTTTGCCGTAACTTTCAGTCTGAGAAATACAATCAACAATCACTTTTGCAACATCTTCTACCCATACTGGCTGAAACTTAGCTTCTGGCTTTGCCAGTGGAATGACTGGTGCAATTTTAATCAGATTAGCAAACATATTAATAAAATTATCTGCACGACCAAAAATTACTGATGGTCTAAAAATGGTGATTTGCATTTGTTTATCAAACGCCATGACGGCCTCTTCACCCGCCGCTTTTGAACGTAAATATTGACTTGGCGCACTGGCACTTGCCTGTAACGCACTCACATGAATTAGCCGTTGAATGCCTTGTTTCGCGCATATTTGGGCAATACGTCTTGGCAATTCGGTATGTACCTGAGCAAAATTAGCATGTTTAGTTTCATGCAAAATACCAGCTAAGCTCATCACTATATCTGAGCCACGCAGTTGCAGTACCAAATCACTGTCATTCATGACATCACATTCCACCACATGGACATTGGGTAATAAAATAAGATGACGATGTGCCTCACGTCTACGAGTGAGTACTTTAACCTCATAGCCCGCATTGCTAAGCTGATGTGCAATAGCACTACCAACAAAGCCTGAACCACCCACTAAAGTTACTTTTTTATGTTGCATCTTTTTTGCCTCTACTTTGTTTAACCCAATATTAGCATTTACTCGCTCTCTGGATTGCTGGCAGGAACAACGCCCATTCTCGATTTTAAGGTTTGTTTTGGTTTACCTAGACGATCTGCATAATATTGTGCGTTGGTCATTACTTTCTTTACGTAATCTCGCGTTTCATTAAACGGAATGAGTTCGGTATATATTTCTGCATCTAAAGCTCTTGAAAGTGCCCAACGTTTTGGTCGGCTAGGGCCAGCATTGTAGGCCGCTGTTGCCATTACCGCTTGGCCGTCCATTTTATCCATAGTAAACCTTAAATAATGCGTACCATATTTTACATTGGTATCAAGATCATGAATCATATGTTGTTTAAATGCTTTTTCACCTAATCGATTGGCTATCCATTTGGCGGTTGCAGGCATCACCTGCATGAGTCCTGATGCCCCAACACGTGACTTGGCCAATTTCATAAATCGACTTTCTTGACGAATTAAACCGTAGACCCATGCTTCGTCTAATTGATTCACTCTAGCATACGCCTTCATAGTCTCTAGGTGTGGCATAGGAAAACGTAGGGCAAAGTTATGAAAGTTTTTGGTTTTATCAGCGGTATTAATAGCATTGTCTAACCAGTCATTTTGCGCTGCCAACTCTGCGGCAGCAATCAGTTGCTTATCATCAAAATTTTCAGTTGCCTTTAACCATTCTTGTCTAGCTTCTGCACGCATATCCAAATTTTGCAAGGCAAACGCACGTTGAATCCCAGCAATATTTGCCACAGCTTTGACTTCTTCTGCAGTTGGGGTATAGGTGACAGATGGCGCGCTTATCACATCACCAAGTGACTCTAAAGCTAGCAAACCATAATAATTTTGTTCTTTAGATAAAGGCGCAAATAGCGCATTGGCCTCAGGTATTTTACCTTGCTCTTTGAGCGCACGTGCTAACCAATATCGCCAAGCATTCAAACTTTTTTGCTCATCAGGCATGGCATTAATCGTGTTAGCTACATTTTCCCAGTCATTCACTATTAAAAAAGCACGCACTTTCCAAGCCGCTTGCTCTTCATCTAACGCGGTATGCTTAGCCTTTTGGTATAGTTCTGCAGAAACATTTTCATGGCGACGTGCGCTTTGCAATGCCATGCGCCCACATGCATATGAAAACTCTTCATCACTCAATTTAGATTTAATATTAAGCACCATGTCTAACGCTGACTCTGTGCTTTTCTTTGCCACTTTATCAATAGCAAACATGGCAACCTCTCGACCAAAGCGAGTACCGAGAGGTACTAATGCCTTATTAACACTCGCCTCAGGTGTTTGTTGCGCTTTGTCTATCCATTTGAGTTGGCTGGCATTGACGCTACTGAGTTTAATCGCAAGCGATTTTGCAAACTCAGTTTTACCTTCTGCCAACGCCATACGTAGCCTTAGCCAAATGCCTTCTTGGTTAATTTTTTGTTGGCTTATCAGTTCTGCAAACAATGGCTCACATGGGGCAGGTTGTGCACTTGGACTTAGCCATAGTTTGTTAACTTGCAACATTTGCGCGTCACTTAGCTCATTTTCGCGTAATTGTGCCATGAGCCCAGCACAAGTAACTGCGGCATCATCACGCTTAAACTTGGGATACTCGTTGCGTATGGTTGCCCAGTCTTCTTGTTTAGCGAGTTTTTTTATCCACTCTCCACGTACTCGGTCAGCAAATGGATAGTCTGCATAACGCTCTATCAATTGCGCAACTTCAGCATTGTCGGCAGTACTTAACTTAAGTAATTGCAACCAGTAATCCGCATAGGGTGCTAGCGCATGGCGTTCTTCATTTAACATTCGCGCATATTCTGCGAGTGCAACTTGATTTTGCTTATCATAGGCAGCGCGTGCTTTAATCAGCAAATCATCGTCTGCTTGCACCAAATCTGGGGCTAATAGACCCACCACAAAAAAAACTAATAGGGTTGATTTGTATAAGGTTTTTAGCATAATTTATATATTTTTGTGGCAAAAGCCAATGTGATGTGAGTTTGTAACCATGTGCCGTTAAAACAGCACAATGCGCCCAATCACAAATAATACGCCCATGGCTGCAAGTAACACCAAGCCAAACTTGATGACTTGCCAAGCAAAGCGCAAATAACGTTTATCTGAGGTTAGTAGGTAAATGCCAAGAGATACAACAACCGTGACTAGCGTTAATATGAGAAACAGTCTTAATACAAACATAGTTAGCTGTACTGTAACACTTGTGGCACAGAAACTTCCGTGCGAAAGCCATCGGGCGCTTCTTCTGCTTTATCAAAGGTCACATATTCCCAAGCTGTTTCATCCGCCATTAATGCACGAATTAATTGGTTGTTCATAGCATGGCCAGCTTTATATGCACTATAAGCCCCGATGAGTGGATGCCCTAAGACATATAGATCACCTATGGCATCTAATACTTTGTGTTTTACAAACTCATCTTGATAGCGTAAGCCATCACTATTTAATACACGGTATTCATCTAACACAATGGCGTTATCTAAACTACCTCCACGCGCTAAATTATGGTCTCTGAGGTACTCGACCTCATGCATAAATCCAAAAGTACGTGCACGGCTAATTTCTTGAATATAGGCGTTATCAGCAAAGTCTATGGTGACATGCTTGCCAGATTGCTCAAATACTGGGTGATTAAAATCAATGGTAAAGTCAATTTTAAAACCAAAATAGGGCTGAAATTTAACCCATTTATCATCTTCTTTAACTTCAATGGTTTTTTTGATACGAATAAATTTTTTTGCTGCTGATTGCTCAACAATGCCTGCGCTTTGAATAAGATAAACAAACGGTCCTGAACTGCCATCCATGATTGGCACTTCAGCCGCGTTCAGTTCAATCGCCACATTATCCACACCCAGTCCAGCAAGGGCGGACATGAGATGCTCAACCGTTGCCACGCGCGCACCGTTATGCTCCAAGGCAGAACATAAACGGGTATCACTCACGAGCTCGGGTTGTACTTTAAATTCCGATGTATTGGGCAGATCAACACGACGGAACACAATGCCGCTATTAGGCGCAGCAGGACGCAAGGTTAGGGTGACCTTGTCTCCTGAATGCAATCCAACACCTACTGTGCTGATTGCCTGTTTCAGCGTGCGCTGTTTTAGCATCTCATTTAGCCTTGTTTCATTAAAAGCATATTTAAGTTAACTGATGACAGAGTGAAAATCATCGCTAATATGCTGAAATAATAGCATATTTGACCATCATCCTCACTTCAAATCTCAGCTTTTAGTCAGCTTGTTTGCGTAAAAACGCAGGAATATCATACTCTTCTATACCTGAATTTTTCATCGCTTCTACTGTTGCACGACGACCATTTGAGGTAAATACTGCAGGTTCCTCATCTTCTATTGCAAATGTTGTTGCACTCGAACCGCCTGAAAATACTGGTTGTCCAGTTGTACCATCACGCATTTGCGTTTGTGTCATCATTTTAAGCTCTGGTTTTTGTTGCTTACGGCCAGCTGCGCCGTTTAAGCCTGTCGCTACCATGGTCACACGTAAGCCATCACCAATCGCATCATCAAAAACGTTACCCACAATCACAGTTGCGTCGTCTGCAGTAAACGCTTTAATTGTGTTCATTACATCATAATATTCTTTCATTTTGAAAGAATGATTAGCAGTAATATTCACTAAAACGCCACGCGCATTAGCAAGGTTTACATCTTCCAACAATGGGCTAGCTACTGCTTGTTCTGCAGCGATACGTGCACGGTCTGGACCAACCGCAACGGCTGAACCCATCATTGCCATACCCATTTCTGACATTACAGTGCGTACGTCAGCAAAGTCTACGTTAACTAAGCCAGGGCAATTAATAATTTCAGCAATGCCTGAAACTGCATTGTGTAATACATCATTAGCTGCTTGGAAAGCTTCTAAAAACGGCACATCCTCGCCTAGTACTTCCATCAGTTTTTCATTAGGAATAATAATAAGAGAGTCTACATGTTTAGAAAGTTCTTCTAAGCCATCAGTCGCCAACTTAGTACGTTTACCCTCAAAGGCAAATGGTTTGGTCACCACGGCCACGGTAAGAATACCCATCTCTTTAGCAACTTCTGCGATAATAGGCGCAGCACCTGTACCTGTGCCGCCACCCATACCTGCGGTAATAAACAGCATATCTGCACCATCAATCACTTCTGCTATGCGTTCACGGTCTTCTAATGCGGCTTCACGACCAATTTCAGGACGTGCGCCAGCACCCAAACCTTTGGTAATGTTATTACCAATTTGCAACACAGTTTTAGCTTGGCTCTTTTTCAGCGCCTGCATATCAGTGTTGGCACATATGAACTCAACCCCGCCCACATTTTTTTCTATCATGTGAGCAACTGCGTTGCCACCGCATCCACCCACGCCGATGACTTTAATTACGGCCTCTTGCGAGTCCCTATCCATAATTTCAAACATTTTCTTTTCTCCTTGATTAAACTTAAAAACTTACTTCTGCCCTTGCTTCTTTTACTTCTTACACTTACTTCTAATTACATTTACTTCTAAAAATTACCTTGAAACCAAGCTTTCATACGTTCAAAAATACTTGAAAGCGAACTCACTTCTAAATGCCTTTGTATATTGCGTTCTACTTGTGATTTACCCATGAGTACTAAGCCAACGCCTGTGGCATAACGTGGATTGCTCACCACCTCTGATAACCCTCCTACATAACGAGGCAAGCCTAAACGTACAGGCGTATGGAATATCTCTTCGCCTAGTTCTACCATGCCGTGCATCATAGAAGAGCCACCTGTAATAACGATGCCTGAAGCTATCATCTCTTCTAAACCACTACGTCTTAATTCACTAAGCACAAACTCATACAGCTCCACTACCCTTGGCTCAATGACCTCAGCTAAGGTTTGTACAGATAATTGACGTGGCTCACGACCATCTACCCCCGGCACTTCAACTACCTCACGTGGTTCTGCGAGTTGACGCAAGGCACATCCATGTTTAATTTTGATATCTTCTGCTGATTGCGTTGGCGTTCTGAATGCAACAGCAATATCATTGGTGACTTGGTCACCAGCAATGGGCACAACTGCGGTATGACGTATGGCTCCATTTTTAAAGACGGCAATATCTGTGGTACCCCCACCAATATCCACCAAACACACACCGAGCTCTTTTTCATCTTCTGTAAGTACTGCGGCACTTGAGGCTAATGGCTGTAAAATCAGGTCGCTGACTTCAATGCCACAACGCTTGATGCATTTCATAATGTTTTGAGCCGCTGAAACGGCACCCGTGACAATATGCACTTTAACCTCTAACTTCATACCACTCATTCCCAGCGGTTCTCGCACATCTTCTTGTCCATCAATAATAAATTCTTGGGTAAGAATATGCAGAATCTGCTGGTCTGATGGCAAAGCAATAGCTCTTGCGGTGTCTACCACTCGATCTACATCAGCCTGCATTACTTCAGCTTCTTTTATCTTGACCATACCATGTGAATTGAGGCTTTTGATATGGCTACCTGCGATACCTGTAAACACTGTGCTAATTTTGCAATCTGCCATCAGCTCAGCTTCTTCTAAAGCACGCTGTATGGCTTGCATGGTGGAATCTATATTGACCACCACGCCTTTTTTTAGACCACGTGAGACATGTTGACCAAGGCCAATCACTTTGACGCTATTGTCGGGTTGCAACTCCGCAACAATAGCGACAATTTTTGATGTGCCTATATCTAAGCCCACTATCAAATTTTGATCTTCTTTTACCTTGCTCATTCGGTTCTCCGTTTTATCTATACTTACTTTGCTTAACCTAACGCTATGCTGTTTTAGGTTTGGCTACTAATGTTTTTTCAGGGTTCTTATTTAAGTCGCCGGCTTTTTCTTGTGTTTTTACAGGCATTTCTTGTTGCGGTCTTCTCACTGCAAACCCATTGGGGTAACGCAAATCGGCATAACGTACATTTACCCCTAATTGCTTAAGTGTCGATTGATAAACACTCACAAATTTGGTTAAACGAATGTCCATTTGCTCTCGCCCTAGCTCAATGACCATTTTTTTATTGGTTGTAATTTGCCACGCTCTTCTTGGTGTAAGTGCCAATTGTGAAATCCTCATACCCGTAGTTTCAATTAATTTGCTATAGCTACCAAAATGTTCTGCGACCTCTTTTACGCCATCACCCGGCCCATAAAATACAGGGAGCTCAGAGTCTGATGCAGCATGAAACAACTCACCATAGCTATTCACCAAAGCAATATTGCCCCAGCGCGCCATTTCTTGATGCTCTTCTACCACCACCTCAATTTTGTCTGGCCAACGACGCCTAACACTCACATTGCGCACCCACGGTAGCTTTCTAAACGCATCACGTGTCTGAACTAGATCCAAGGTAAAAAAATTACCTTTTAAATGCCGTTTTACAATCAAGCTAATTTGCTCACGATTCACATGTGATAGCTCACCATTCACGCGTACTTCTTTGAGCGGAAATATAGGCAAATGCACCACCACAAAAAGTAGTCCGTATAAAAACAGCACAAAGGCTAAGGCATACAAAAAGTTAGCCAGCCAGTTAAGTGCTTGTGGTTTATCCCACATGCGCAAGCTCCAATATTTGCACCACTAATTCATCAAAGCTTATTCCAGCCGCTTTTGCTGCCATCGGCACTAAGCTGTGATCAGTCATACCAGGCGAGGTATTCACTTCTAAGAAGTAATGTTTGCCCGCTTCATCCATGAGAAAATCCACGCGCCCCCAACCTTGTCCTCCTATCGCACGAAAAGCCTGTAACGCCTCCGCCTGAATAATTGCTTCTTGTTGTGCAGAGAGACCACAAGGACATAAATACTGTGTGTCATCTCTTAAGTACTTGGCTTCAAAATCGTAAAACTCATTCGCTGGCACAATGCGTACAATCGGTAATGCACGCTCACCCAAAATACCCACGGTATACTCGCCACCACCGACAAACTGTTCGGCAATGACTAATGGATCTGACTTTGCCGCCAACTCATATGCTGGTTTTAAACCACCCGCTTGTTTTACTTTGCTAATGCCAATACTGGAGCCTTCATTGGCTGGCTTTACAAACAGCGGTAGGCCTAGTTTTTCTTCAATCGCTGCAAAAACAGAATGTGCTTGTACTATTTCAAATGCTGGTGTGCTAATCCCTGCGGCTGTCCATATCATTTTGGTACGCCACTTATCCATACCTATACTTGAAGCCATGACACCACTGCCCGTATAAGGAATACCCAATAGCTCTAATGCACCTTGTATGGTGCCGTCTTCACCAAAACGGCCATGCAGTGAAATCATGGCGCGGTCATAAGCTGCTAAGTCATGAAGTGGTCTTGCAGCTGGGTCAAAAGCCTCTGCGTTAACGCCTTGGCGTAATAGTGCAGCTAGCACAGCCGAACCACTTTTGAGTGACACTTCACGTTCACCCGATTTACCACCAAACAACACCGCTACTTTGCCAAATTTATGCATTACGCTTCACCTATCACTCTTACTTCTTGTTGCAATGTAATTCCAAACTGTTCTTTAACCTTATTTCTCATTAAATCAATGAGTTGTTCTATGTCATACGCACTTGCATTGCCTATGTTGACAATAAAATTGGCATGCTTTTCAGACACTTGCGCGCCGCCTATGGTGTGCCCTTTTAAGCCACAAGCCTCAATTAAGCGTGCCGCATAATCCCCTGCAGGATTGCGGAATGTAGAGCCCGCATTAGGCAAATTGAGTGGCTGTGTTGCCAACCTTTTTGCCAGCAATTCTTTAATTTTTAACTCAGAAGCTTTTATATCGCCCTCTGCTAACTTAAACCATGCGCCAATAAACCATTCATTACTGGCTGGCATTAGCACATGCCGATAACTCGCTACAAATTCACTGTGCTTGCGCGTTTGATAAACCCCTTGCTGGTTAATAGTGCATACCTTTTCAACAATGTCCCAAGTTTCACCGCCATGGCAACCGGCATTCATAGCAAGTGCACCACCCACTGTACCGGGGATACCCGCCATAAACTCAGCGCCTTGCTTGGCTTGCTTAGCGCTAAACTTGGCTAGCTTTGCACAAGTCACGCCAGCTTCGGCATATAGCAGGTCTGCATCCATATGTAATTGTGTTAATGCGTTATGCATCACAATCACTGTGCCTCGCACACCCTTATCTCTTACCAGTAGGTTTGAACCTAAACCTATAAAATGCACGGGCTCGGTAGCTGGTAATTGCTGTAAAAACTGACTCAAATCCTCTAAGCTAGCAGGCAAATACAAGCTGTCAGCATGCCCACCCACGCGCCAACTGTTGTAGCGAGTGAGTGGCTCGTTAATGAGAAGCTGGCCTTGACTATTTGCCTGTGCCATCATTTTGCTAAATCTCGCGTTTTGGCAGCCACTTGTCCAATCGACCCTGCCCCCATCACAATCACAACATCGCCAGCTTTGGCGACATCTAATATTGCGGTTGGTAATTCTGCAGTTGTTTCAAAAAACAAGGGTTCCACTTTGCCAGCCACTCGCACCGCGCGTACTAATGAACGCCCATCTGCTGCAACAATAGGCGACTCACCTGCCGCATACACTTCTGTAAGCAGCACAGCATCAGCACTGGATAGCACTTTTACAAAATCTTCAAAGCAATCGCGGGTGCGTGTGTAGCGATGCGGCTGAAAAGCCAATACCAATCTTCTGTTAGGGAAAGCGCCACGCGCCGCCGCAATGACTGCTTGCATTTCAACTGGGTGATGTCCGTAATCATCAATTAAGGTAAATTGTCCACCTGTCTTGGCTGGTACTTCACCATAGCGTTCAAATCTTCTTCCTACGCCTTTAAACTCTTTGAGTGCCTTGGCAATGGCTTCATCTGGCACATTGAGTTCGCTAGCAATCGCAATAGCGGCCAGCGCATTAAGTACATAATGATGTCCAGGCAAGTTAAGCGTCACCTCAAACTCAGTCGTAACGCCGTTGATTCTTTGTGCAGTAAAGTGCATTTTTCCATCATCTGCACGTATGTTAATGGCGCGTACTCTGGCATCTTCGCTCACGCCATAGGTCATTACTGGTTTGGTAACACGTGGCAAAATTTCTCGGATATTGGGATCATCCACACACACCACTGCCATGCCCCAAAACGGCAATTGCTGTAGAAACTCCACAAACGCGCTTTTGAGTTTGTCAAAGCTATGTTCATAGGTGTCCATGTGGTCTTGGTCAATATTTGTAACCACCGCCATGACAGGAGTTAAATGCAAGAACGAGGCGTCTGACTCATCGGCTTCAGCCACAATATATTCACCCGTACCTAATTTTGCATTGGTATTAGCGGCTTCAAGCTTGCCGCCAATCACATAGGTGGGGTCCATGCCTGCTTCAGCTAAAATACTGGCAATTAAACTAGTTGTCGTTGTTTTACCGTGCGTACCTGCCACGGCAATGCCCTGACGAAACCGCATTAACTCAGCCAGCATTAAAGCTCTTGGCACCACAGGAATATGCTTAGCACGCGCCTCAACTACCTCTGGATTCGCTTCATTCACGGCACTTGAAACTACAACCACATCTGCATCTTTCACATTGCCAGTTTCATGCCCTTGGTAAACCGTTGCCCCTAAGTTTGATAAGCGTTGCGTAACATGATTACTAGCAAGATCAGACCCACTCACCTGAAAGCCAAGATTCACTAGCACCTCAGCAATACCGCTCATGCCCGAACCACCGATACCTATAAAATGGATATTCTTCACTTTATGTTTCATGTCGATGCAATCCTTTCCAACGCGTTTGCGATTGTTTGCGTCGCTTGCGGTTTCCCCAATTTACGGGCCGCAATGGCCATACTGAGTAATTTCTCACGCGTTAAGCTAGCTAATAAAGTGGCTAAGCCTTCAGCCGTCATTTCAGCTTGTGGCATATGTATCGCTGCATCATGGGCTGCCATCCATATCGCGTTATCGCGCTGATGCGATGTAGTGGACACTACAAATGGCACCAACACACTGGCAACACCAGCAACAGCAATCTCGCTCACCGTGATTGCGCCAGCGCGGCAAATTAATAAATCAGCATCGGTATAAGCTTGTGCCATGTCTTCTATAAACGGCTGCACCATAGCATCCACACCAGCTTGTTGATACGCTTGCTTAAGCGAGGTTATATGCTGTGCGCCTGATTGATGCGTAACTATTGGGCGTTGAGCTTGTGGTATTAATGCCAAGGCTTTGGGTAAGGTTTGGTTTAATATTTGCGCACCTAAACTACCACCCACTACTAATAAACGTAGCGCACCTTGTCTATTGTTATAGCGTTGTTCTGGTAGTGCAATCGCTGCAATTTCTCGGCGAATAGGGTTACCTGTCACCAACGCTTTAGCCCCAATATTGGCTGGAACTTCGCCATCAAATCCAAACATTACACATTCTGCTGAACTAACTAAGGCCTTGTTTGAAAGTAACAAAGCTGCATCCGCATTCACTAAAGCCAATGGAGCTTGTCTCAATTTAGTTGCCCATCCACCTGGCACGGTGACATAGCCACCCATCCCTAAAATAACGTTGGGGCGAAGTGACCCAATCAGTTTCCATGCTTTTAAAGTCGCAAACATGAGTTTAAAAATGCCACTCAGTGAGTGCATAACACCCTTGCCACGCAAGCCTGAGAAATTAAGCGAGGTCATATTGAAGCCTTTGGGTGGCACCAACTTGTTTTCTAAGCCATGTGATGTGCCTAACCAATGCACATGCCAGCCACGTTGGCGCATTTCTTCTGCAACAGCCAAGCCTGGTATTACATGCCCCCCAGTGCCTGCTGCCATCACCAATAATGTTTTTGGCACACTCATGCGGGCAATCCTTTTTGCAATCGTCTGTTTTCAAAATCGATTCTTAGCAAAATGGCACTAGCAATACAGTTGGCTAAAATACCGCTGCCGCCGTAAGATAAGAAGGGCAAGGTCAGCCCTTTAGTTGGCAACAACCCCATATTTACACCCATATTAATAATGCCTTGCACGCCAAACCAAACGCCTAAGCCTTGGGCTAATAATGAACCAAAGTAACGTTCGTTATCGATACATTCACGCCCAATAGCAAAGGCACGCATCACTAGCCACATAAACAGACCAATGACTACTGCAACCCCTAAAAATCCAAGCTCTTCTGCAATCACTGAAAGCAGAAAATCCGTGTGTGCTTCTGGCAAATAGAGTAGTTTTTCTACACTGGCGCCTAAACCCACGCCAAACCATTCACCGCGACCAAATGCAATGAGCGCGTGTGAAAGTTGATAACCTTTGCCATATGGGTCTGCCCATGGGTCCATAAAACCGACAACACGCTCTAAGCGATATGGTGAGCTCAAAATCAGTGCGACAAAACCGACCACCAGCATGATAAACAGACCAACGAAAATCTTGACGTTGATGCCTCCCAACCACAATATTGACATTGCAATCGCGGCAATCACGGCAAATGCACCAAAATCTGGTTCCATTAGCAATAATCCACCAACAACCAGCATCACCACTAACATCGGCATAAAGCCACGGGTAAAACTGTCCATATGAGCGGCTTTACGTAAGGTGTAATCTGCCACATACATGGTGGCAAATAATTTCATAAACTCAGATGGCTGCACGGTTAACACCACCAATGAAATCCAACGACGACTACCACCGGCAACCAAACCTATGCCTGGAATTAACACTAAAATTAAAGTAGCGAGGCTTACCAAGAAAAACAAGGGCGCTGTTTTTTGCCAGAATTGAATCGGGAACTGAAAGGTTATGACCGCAGCCGTTAAGCTCATGACCAAATAAATACCTTGGCGCACCATATAATAGGTGGTGTTATACCCTGTGGCTTTATCGGCCTCTGCAATGGCAATAGAGGATGAATACACCATGACAAAACCAATTCCCAACAACACAATCACTACCCAAAGCAATATTTGGTCGTACATAGGCTCTGCACTTCTTAACTTAGCACTGAGATTTAAGTTTGCAATCATGCTTGCACCCCAGTCTGATAGGCACTATTTTGTTGTGCGCGAATTGCCAAATGATTGACGGCTTCAACAAATACTTCAGCGCGATGTACATAATTTTTAAACATATCAAAACTAGCACAGGCAGGAGATAACAATACGGCATCGCCTTGTTTTGCTACTTTTAGACCAATTGCAACGGCTTCTGGCAAATCAATTGCGCGATACATCGGAACATCGCTAGGCAGTAATGCTTGCTCGATAAGTGGTGCGTCTCTTCCAATCAACACCACAGCACGTGCGTTTTGTTCAATAGGTGCTTTAAGCGGACTAAAGTCTTGGCCTTTACCATCACCACCTGCAATCAACACCACTTTTTGTTGCATGCCCGCAATCGCAGCACACGTAGCACCTACATTAGTACCCTTAGAGTCATCATAAAAATCGACTTGATTTATCTGCGCCACCCACTCCACGCGATGTGGCAACCCCTTAAACTGGCTGACAGCTTTTAGTATCTCTGCCATTGGAATATCAATGGCTCTGCATAAAGCAATTGCTGCTAAAACATTGGCAGCGTTGTGCAGGCCTGTAAGTTTAGTATCAGCCATTTTCAGTAGCTGTGTATTACCTTGCATTAACCAAACTTGTTTATCAATGACATGCACACCATAGTCTTGAGAAGTATTTGCCAAATCTAGTCCAAAAGTGACCATATCTCTGTTTGGCTGTGCCATCTGCATACTATAACTATCATCTCGGTTGAGCACCTGTATGCCGTTGCCATTAAAAACTGCGCGCTTAGCGAGGGCGTAATCTGCCATATCATCATGACGATCTAAATGATCCTCACTTAAATTTAACATGGTGGCAACATCGGCATTCAATGAGCGTGTTGTTTCTAACTGAAAGCTTGATAGCTCAAGCACATAAACATCAGGCGCTGGCATAGACAAAGTATCTAATACGGGCAAGCCGATATTGCCTGCAACAATCGTGTTTAAGCCTGCCGCTTTACATATTTCACCCACTAACGAGGTCACTGTAGTTTTGCCGTTTGAGCCTGTTATGCCGATGACTTTAGATTGTGTGGGTTTAAATTGGGCAAATAACTCAACATCGCCCACAACAGGGATGCCACGCGCAATAGACGCTTGCACCAATGGCGTTTTAACTGACACGCCAGGGCTGAGCACCAACACCTCTGCCTGCACGAAGGTAGATTCTTGATATTCACCTAAATAAAGCTCAACATGCTGAAATTCTGCTTGAATGGCGGCTAAATTTGGTGGCGTTACACGGGTATCCGCCACAGACAAACGTGCGCCTTGGCCTTGTAGCCAGCGCAATGCTGAAAGCCCTGTATCACCAAGGCCCAGCACCAATACGTTTTTATCCTTTAACTCAACTTTTTTCATTTTTTAACCAAAGTTACTTAACACCTCAAGGTTCTTTTCAAAATCAAAAAGAACAAGGCTAGAGTGCCGAAGATAGTACGCACTTGTACAGCAAGGCACGACAACACCGTTATTTTTGATTTTCAAAAGAACCTCCTAGCGAATCTTCAAGCTCGCTAAGCCTATCAATACCAACATCATGGTAATAATCCAAAAGCGCACTACCACTTGAGTCTCTTTCCAGCCTTTTTGCTCATAATGGTGATGCAGTGGCGCCATTAAAAAGATTCGTTTACCTTCACCGTATTTACGTTTGGTATATTTAAAGTAGCTGACTTGTGCCGCTACTGACAGCGTTTCCATAACAAATACGCCCCCCATAATAAACAGCACAATTTCTTGTCGCACAATAACCGCAACCGTGCCTAATGCTCCGCCCAAGGCCAAAGCGCCAACATCACCCATAAACACTTCAGCTGGATAAGCGTTAAACCACAAGAATCCCAGACCAGCACCAGCCATGGCGGCACAAAACACGGTGAGCTCACCCGCGCCTGGCACATACGGTATGCCTAAATATTTTGAGAAATATAAGTGGCCTGCCACATAGGCAAATATACCCAACGCACCACTGACTAACACTGTTGGCAAAATTGCCAAACCATCTAATCCATCGGTTAAATTTACCGCATTACTACTGCCTACAATAACCAGATAGGTGAGCACAATAAAACTCAAGGCGCCAAGCGGAAATACCAGCGTTTTAAAAAATGGTACAATTAACGTAGTTTCTGCTGGCGTGACTGCGGTTTGCCATAAATAAACGGCTGAGCCCAACCCCACCAATGTTTGCCAAAAATACTTTTCTTTGGCTGACAAGCCATCTGGATTACGATTGACTACTTTCCTCCAGTCATCAACCCAACCCACTGCGCCAAACCCCAAGGTAACAATCATCACCACCCAGACAAAACGGTTTGATAAATCAGCCCATAACAAGGTAGAAACACCAATCGAAATCAATATGAGCGCACCCCCCATAGTAGGCGTACCCGTCTTAATAAGGTGCGTTTGCGGGCCGTCACTACGTACAGTCTGACCTACTTTATATTGTGTGAGCTTTCGAATTAAAGCAGGACCAATCACAAATGAAATCAGCAATGCTGTCATCGTCGCCAATACCGCCCGCAGCGTAATGTAATTAAATACATTAAAACCACGTATGTCTTGCGCCAACCATTTTGCTAGTTCCAATAACATTAGCGTTTCTCCTCACTATTTTTTTGTAATGGCGGCTCTTGAAGCAATGCAACCACTTGTTCCATTTTCATAAAACGCGAGCCTTTAATCAGCACATGAGTATTTTCGTTCATGCTTTTTTTGATGACTTCAGCCAATGTATTAGCATCGCTAAAATGTTGAGGTGTTGCAGAAAATGCCCGACTCATTTCCATACTCAAATTACCAAGCGTATAAAGCGCATCAATACCCTTTTGTTTGGCATATTCACCAATCTCGGCATGCAAAATGGGTGCGCTATCTCCTAATTCACCCATATCTCCCAGCACTAATATTTTTTGCCCATTCTTGCTTGCCAGCACATCAATCGCGGCCTTCATAGAGGCAGGATTAGCGTTATAAGTATCATCAATCAAAGTTGCACCGTTGATACCGCGCTTATGGTGCAACCGTCCTTTTACGCCATTAAATTTGCTTAATCCTTCAGCAATAGCGTTTAAACTTACACCAACAGCCAATGCCAGCGTAGTAGCAGCTAATGCATTTTTAACATTGTGCAAACCCGCAACAGGAAGGGTAAATGTACAAATACCCTTGCTGGTATTGAGCTCCAACTCACTATCCTCACTTCGCAATTGATAATTGGCTGAAATATCTGATGCATGCGCAAGCCCAAACGTCATTTGTTGATGTTGCTTGGCAACACCACGCCAATAGTCCGCATAGAAGTCATCTGCATTAATGACCGCGATGCCATCAGTCACCAAGCCTTCAAAAATCTCACCCTTAGCCTGTGCAATGGCTTCAACACTTCCCAGTCCGCCAAGATGTGCAGCAGATGCGTTGTTTACAAGGGCTACATTTGGTTTTGCAAGATGACTTAAGTAGCGGATTTCTCCAGCATGGTTCATGCCCATCTCAGCCACAGCAAACTGATGTTGAGGCTTAAGCCTTAGCAAAGTTAAAGGCAGACCAATGTCATTATTTAAATTACCTTGAGTAGCAAGCACTTTATCTGGGTCACCAGTATGTTGCGCGAGTATTGAAGCTAACATTTCCTTCACTGAGGTTTTGCCGTTGCTGCCAGTAATGGCAATCACAGGAATCGCCATCTTTGTTCGCCAATAGCTCGCTAACAGCCCTAAGGCTAATTTAGTATCTTGCACTAAGACTTGTGGCAAATGCCCTTGCTGTGTTGATACCAAAGCCCCCGCAGCACCCAATTTTATTGTTTGTGCCACATAATCATGCCCATCAAAATTTTCACCTTTGAGCGCCACAAACAATTGCCCTGCAGTCAAACTACGACTATCACTGCCCACACTAGTAAACTCAACATCTTCACCTATCAACGTTCCGTTTACAGCAGTTGCTAATTCAGACATCCGCATCATATTGTCACCTCATATTCTGCTAATGCTTGTGTTACCACTTGCACATCACTAAACGGCGTTTTTACGCCTCTAATTTCTTGGTAATCCTCATGCCCCTTACCCGCAACAAGCACAATATCGTCAGGCGAGGCTTTGGAAATTGCAGTTAAAATGGCTTTTGTTCTATCTAACTCAAGCAAACAATCACGCGCAATGCCTTGTAAAATTTGTGCGGCAATTTCTTCAGGAGCTTCATCTCTTGGATTATCTGTAGTCACAATCACAACATCTGCAATTTCACTGGCAATTTTGCCCATTGGAGCGCGCTTAGCGACATCACGGTTGCCACCACAACCAAATACACAGATTAATTGACCTGGTGTTTGCTCACGCAAGGTGGCTAATACTTTTTCTAAGGCGTCTGGGGTGTGTGCATAATCAACAATGACGATGGGTGTTTTTTCACCGCCAAATGACTGCATGCGTCCTGCAACAGGCTTTAGTTCCTGCATGACTTTTATCGCTTGCTCAAAGGTAATGCCACTTACCAATAAACTCGCCAATACTGCTAGTAAATTACTTGCATTAAACTTGCCATATAAAGCGGCTTTTAATACGCTACTTGCTTGGCTTGTTTGAACTTGCATTTCTAGCCCAGATTGATTGAGCACTAGCTTGGTCGCATTAATAGTGGCTTTTGCAAATCCGTAAGTTGTTACAGCCTTACCCTGCGCAATGAGTTCATGCGCCCATTGCGCACCATAAGCATCGTCAATATTCAAAATGGCATGCTTTAAACACGGCATATCAAATAGTATGCGTTTTGCTGCCGCATAATGCTCCATATTGCCGTGATAGTCTAAATGGTCATGCGTTAAGTTGGTGAATACCGCAATATCAAAGGCCACAGCGCTTACACGCCCTTGCGCCAAGCCATGTGATGACACTTCCATCGCCACCACTTCTGCGCCCTGCGCAAGATACTCAGCTAACATTTGTTGCAACAATATGGGGTCAGGTGTGGTGTTATTGGTTGCACTTAATTGCCCCACAAACCCATTGCCTAAGGTACCAATGACCGCTGTTTTCTTACCTAAGGCATTCATAGCATTGGCAATCCATTGCGTGCAACTGGTTTTACCATTGGTACCAGTCACGCCGATAACCCACAACTTATTTGAGGGATGACCATAAAACTCACTGGCAATCTCACTCACTTGTTTTCGCAATTGCGGTACAGCATGGTGTAGCACTTGCCATGCAGGATTCCAAGTAAAGTTTTCAGCTTCATAAATCACTGCTTTTGCGCCATTAGCTATGGCTTGCGCAATGTAGTTTCTACCATCATTGCGCTCCCCGATATAGGCCACAAACACGCTGTTTTGAGTAACTTCGCGGCTATCAGAAGTCATGTGGGTAATTTCCAGCGCTGATAATTGCATGGTGGTTAGCACACTCATGTCGCCTCCATCACTTCTGGCTCATTCGCTGGCGGTATCACCACATTATTATTAGGCGCATCTTGCGGCACAGCCATCATACGCAAGGCATCTGCCATGACTTTACTAAACACTGGCGCTGAAACTGCACCTCCATAATATTGTCCGTTGCTAGGCTCATCCACCATCACAGCAATAATCAGTTTAGGGTTTGAAGCAGGCGCCATACCCACAAATGAAGCCACATATTTATCTTCTTCATAGCCGCCTATTCCTGGCTTGTGTGCTGTACCCGTTTTACCTGCTACTCGATAACCTGCCACCTGTGCGCGTACGGCGGTGCCGCCTGGTTGCACCACAAGCTCCAACATATCTTTTAATGCATTTGCAGTTTCTGGTTTAAACACTTGCTGACCCACTGGAGTTTCTTTAAGCTTAAGTAAAGAAACAGGCTTAATCTCACCATCATTGGCAAATACGGTATATGCCCGAGCCAATTGCAGTAGGGTCATGCTAACGCCATGCCCATATGACATGGTTGCTTGCTCAATCGGGCGCCAACTCTTAAAGTTACGCAACTTACCTGACGCTTCACCCGGAAAGCCGATATTTGATGGCCGACCAAAACCCACTTGGTTATACACACTCCACATATATTCTGGTTTGAGTGTAAGCGCCATTTTAGCGGTCCCCACATTAGAGGATTTTTGAATAACTTGTGACACATTAAGCGCACCATGTGGGTGTGCATCACGAATAGTGGCAGGGCCAATTGACATAAAGCCTGGTGCAGTTTGAATAATGCTACTAGGTTTATATTCCCCAAGGTCTAATACCGCCGCCACGGCAAATGGCTTTAAAGTAGAGCCTGGCTCAAAAATATCCACTACCGCGCGGTTTCTTGATTTTCCTGTCATATTGACGCGATTATTAGGGTTATAGCTAGGCACATTAGCCATTGCCAACACTTCACCTGATTTGGCATCTAGCACCACAATCGCTCCTGCTTTTGCTTTGTGCGCTTCTACCGCACGTGCAAGTTCTCGGTAGGCCAAATACTGAATATTTTTGTCAATCGAAAGCACTAAATCATGTCCATCTTGTGGCACTTCTACGGCTTCCAAATCTTCGATAATGCGCCCTTGTCTATCTTTAATTACATGGCGTTTACCTGACTTACCTGACAACCAGTGCTCAGAGGCATATTCAAAACCTTCTTGCCCCGTTTCATCCACGCCCGTAAACCCTACCACATGGGCAGCTACTTCTGCCGCTGGGTAGTAGCGTTTATATTCGCGCTGTGTAAATACGCCTGGTATACCTAATTGCATTACTTTTCTAGCCAATTCTGGCGATTGCCTTCTTTTCAAGTAAACAAATTCTTTTTCGTTATGGCTTAGCTTTTTATCTACGAGCTCTACTTTTAAATCTAACAATTTTGCCAATTGCTTGATTTGCGCTTTATCTGCCTTTACATCTGGCGGACTTGCCCAAATCGATTCAACTGGCGTACTAATCGCTAATAAATCACCATTTCTATCCGTAATATTGCCGCGATGCGCTGGCAATACCATAGAGCGTGTATAGCGCGCATCACCCTTCTTTTGCAAAAACTCACGATGCGTACCTTGCAAATAAACACTGCGCCCCAACAACACCAAATAGCCAAACAAAATGAGTACCAATAACAACCTACGACGCCATGCAGGTAGTTTAACTACTGTTGTTTGCGCAATACTCATTGCGCTTCCTTTGCTGCAGGCTGAATTGCTGGCACCTGTTGTACTTGTTGCGCTGTCACTACTTGAATGCGCTTCATATCAGGTACTTCCATATTCAAACTTTTTGCTGCAATACTCTCAACGCGTGACGGCATACCCCATGTCTCTTGCTCTAAGCGCAACTGCCCCCACTCAACTTGCGCTTGTTTAGCCGTATCTTGCAAACGCTGTAACTCTATGTATAACTTTCTTGCTTTATGTTGTGACGTAATGACACCCAACCCAGTGGCAATCAACACAAAAAACAGAATTAAATTTAACTTAGTCACAAACCAAAAACTTTCATATCACACTGGTTCTTTTTGCTACTCTTAGCACCGCACTTCTTGAGCGCGGATTTTGTTTTACTTCTGCCGCACTTGGTTTAATCGCGTTTCCTATTGCCAACATCCTTGGTTGCGGCAAATCTTTTGCTCGCACTGGAAAGTTTGCTGGCAATTCGTCTCGATGCGCCTCATCTCGAATAAAGCGCTTAACAATGCGGTCTTCTAATGAATGAAAACTAATCACTGCTAAGCGCCCTTCAGGATTAAGCAACGATAAACATTGCGGCAGTACTAACGACAACTCCTCAAGCTCTTGATTGATGTAAATCCGTAAAGCTTGAAAGGTGCGCGTCGCCGGATCCTGCCCAGGTTCGACTTTGGGGACCGCGCTAGCCACGACCTTGGCAAGTTGTCCAGTTGTGGTGATGCGATTACCCCCTGCGCACTCTTTAATAATCGCCCTTGCAATCTGTTTAGCAAACCGTTCTTCACCATAGTTTTTTATTACCTCCTGTAGTTGCCGCTCTGTTGCAACCGCTAAGAACTCAGCGGCCGTTTTCCCCTTTGTTTGGTCCATGCGCATATCCAATGGACCATCAAACCTAAAGCTAAACCCGCGCTCACCATCATCAATCTGAGGTGATGAAATACCTAAATCCAACAAGATGCCATCCAGTTTGGTAACACCGATGTTTGCTAATGCCGTTTTCATTTCTGAAAAATGGCAATGCAATATTTGAAATCGCTTATCTTGAATTTTCTGCGCTGATTCAATGGCCGCTAAGTCGCGGTCTAGCGCAATTAACCTACCACCTTCACCCAGTTGTTCTAATATCTTTTTACTATGCCCGCCACGTCCAAATGTACCGTCTAGGTATACCCCGCTGGCTTGCACATTCAATCCATCTACTGCCTCTTGCAACAACACGGTGATATGCGGCATTACCGCTGATAGCGAAGATGGCGTTGCGTCGGTAGTCACCTTGGTCTGATGATGTTGCCTCAGGCCTAAGGTGGCAGTCACAGCGAGAATCCCTCTAACTCTGCAGGCATCTGCAAGCTGTCACTTGCCATGACATCTTGTTGCTGTTTACGCCAAGCTTCCATACTCCACAACTCAAAATGACTTCCTTGCCCAACCAGTTTTGCTTCTTTTTCTAATTGTGCAAACTCACGCAATGAAGGAGGGATTAAAATACGTCCTGCACCATCCATTTCAATATCATCCGCATTACCCACCAACAAACGTTGTAATCCACTAGCACGTTTATCAAACGAAGAAAGTGACATCAGCTTTGCTTGAATAGGCTCCCATGCAGGCTGCGGGTAAAGTAACAAACATCCATGCGGATGTGCGGTAATCACCAAATTACCTGAACTTTGTGCGTGCAAGGCATCACGATGCTTGGTTGGCATCGCCAAGCGCCCCTTTACATCCAAATTTAATGATGTTGCACCACGAAACATCTTATTCTCTTTAGTTTTATCATTTAAAAGAAGGTGAGAAATGATTCACTACCCTTAGTAACAGTGAGTCATTTCCCACAAAAAACCACTTTTCTCCACTAATTTGCACTATAGATAAAAAAAAAGCGCTTTGCAAGCACTTTTTTGTAATTTTCTCTTTATAGGTCAAGGACTTAGCGCATTTTTGTGATAAAATTTATTTCCTTTAAAATTAATAAGTTAGCGCACTAACATAAAGTGACTTATTAGCAATGTGTTTGAAGTGCTTCATTTGCTGTTGTCGTAAAATTGCGTCAGCAACGCCATGAGTGTTGTTGCTATAAACTGCATATCCGTCTCTTCGATGATATAGGGGGGCATTAAGTACACGGTATTGCCTATTGGCCTGACTAACAAACCTGCCTGCAATGCCGCAATATAAAAGGCTTTAGCAAAATTTGCTTGACGCGTTTCTACTTCAAACGCCCAAATCATACCTATGTGTCTAAAGTTTTTTACTGCCACATGCTCGGCAACGTCAGCTAAATACTCTGACAATAATTTGGCCTTAGCTTGATTTTGTTGCAACACATTATTTTGCTCAAAAATATCTAGCGTAGCCAACGCTGCACTACAGGCAAGTGGATTGCCTGTATAACTATGTGAATGCAGAAAACCGCGCGCGGTTTCGTCATGATAAAACGCTTGATAAACAGCGTTTGTCGTTAACACCACCGAAAGCGGCAAATAACCGCCTGTAATGCCTTTTGAAAGACACACAAAATCAGGCAAGATTTGCGCTTGCTGGTAGGCAAACATGCTACCAGTGCGACCAAACCCCACGGCAATTTCATCAGCAATTAAATGTACCTGATAACGGCTACAAATCTCTCGAGCACGCTGTAAATATAGCGGGTGATACATACCCATGCCCGCCGCGCACTGTACCAGAGGCTCTAAAATCAAAGCCGCAAGCGACTCATGGTGCTGTTCAATATAGACCTCTAAGTCTTTTGCACAAGCTAGCGCAAAGTCTTCTGCTGACTGCCCAGCGGGGGCTAAACGGCTATCTGGCGATGGTACCAAAGCACTTTGCCGCAGCAAGGGCGCATAGGCTTCTTTAAAAATTGCAACATCCGTCACCGCCAGAGCCCCCAGCGTTTCACCGTGATAGCTGTTTTGCAAGCTAATAAAGTGCGTTTTATTAGGTTTGCCCATATTACGCCAATAATGAAAACTCATCTTGAGCGCAATTTCTGTAGCAGATGCGCCGTCAGACGCATAAAAAGCATGACCCAAACCAGTGAGCTTGGCTAAACGCTCCGACAACTGCACCACAGGCGCATGGGTAAAGCCAGCTAAAATTACGTGCTCTAGCGTATCTAATTGCTGTTTAATAGCAGCCTTAATAGTTGGGTGGTTATGCCCAAATAAATTCACCCACCAAGAGCTCACAGCATCTAAATATCGTTTACCTTCAACATCATATAGCCAAACACCTTCGCCTTTGGCAATGGGAATCAGCGGAAAATTTTCATGGCTTTTCATCTGTGTGCATGGATGCCACACAGAGGCTAAAGAGCGAGATAGTAAATCTTGATTATTCATGACGCTTAATGGTCAGCTAATGTAACACTGTGCTTGTCTTCACCACGGTAGCAGGCTGTGTCGACTCGCCAAAACCAACCTCCCAATGCGCCTCCTTAGTGACCATTTGCAACATATTCACCAAGGCCATTGAGAGTTCTTTGTTAAGGACGATATTTGCAGTTTGGCCATTTGTGCAGACAAGTTCTAAACTAGCGGCCTGATTAGCTGGTCGATGCAAATTGACTTGATGCGCTAAAAATAAAGTGCCTTGGTTCATGACCTCACGCGGCTTATATTCTGCACTGTAATCATGTGTGCGCGCAGCGTTCTGCGCCACAAAGTTCTCTACCATCTCTTTAGCCACTGTAGAGGTTTTTTCAACTGCCACGCTAGGCACTTCATGGGTTTGCTCTAACAAAATCCACATTGCTTTTACTATGCGGCGTGTCAACCAAATATCCAGCTCGGTATTGTTAGACAAGCCTATCTTCATTAATAACCTATCCTCTTGGGCGCTATAGCTCAAATTAAGCTGTTGAATTGCCGCATTTTTAATTTCTTCAACCACAGCGTATTTCCTCTCTTGAATCCTTAGGTAGTATTGTAGCCGTTTTGTTAGCGTCAATTTTCATTTTTAAGTTGAAAAGCAACTTCACATCATTATTTTAAAAAAATTTACCTAATACTCTTGAAATCCAATGTTTCACCCTCATAACTAGCACTCAAGGGTAGTGAGTGCTAAAATGCGCTCTATGCATTTTTTATTGACCCGTATGGTGTCATTGTTTTTTTTAATTTGTTAATACTTTTAGGAGCAATACATGAAAATTCGTCCTTTACACGACAGAGTAATTGTTAAACGTGTTGAAGAAGTGCGCACCACTGCATCAGGCATTGTGATTCCTGACACTGCCACTGAAAAACCAGACCAAGGTGAAGTGTTAGCTGTTGGTCCAGGTAAAAAAGATGACCAAGGCAAAGTGATTCCGCTAGACGTTAAAGTAGGCGACAAAGTGTTATTTGGTAAATACGCTGGCCAAACCGTTAAAGTTAATGGCGACGAGTTACTCGTGATGCGCGAAGAAGATTTAATGGGCGTTGTTGAGGCTTAATTGCTTCCCCACTCGAATTTAAACTCAATCATATAGATTTAAGAATTTAGGAGATTTAACATGGCAGCAAAAGACGTACGTTTTGGCGATGAAGTTCGTCAAAAAATGACCAATGGCGTAAACATTCTCGCCAACGCAGTTAAAGTAACTTTAGGCCCTAAAGGCCGCAACGTAGTTTTAGAGCGTTCATATGGCGCACCTACCATTACTAAAGACGGTGTTTCAGTCGCTAAAGAAGTAGAGCTCAAAGACAAATTTGAGAACATGGGCGCACAAATGGTGAAAGAAGTGGCTTCAAAAACTTCTGACATCGCAGGTGACGGTACAACAACCGCTACCGTGTTAGCACAAGCCATCATCCGTGAAGGCATGAAATCAGTAGCTGCTGGCATGAACCCAATGGATTTAAAACGTGGTATTGATAAAGCGGTTGCAGCAGCCGTAGCTGAACTAAAAGCCATGAGCAAACCATGTACAACCAGCAAAGAAATCGCCCAAGTAGGTGCAATTTCAGCTAACTCAGACACATCAATCGGCCAAATCATTGCAGACGCAATGGACAAAGTAGGCAAAGAAGGCGTGATTACTGTTGAAGACGGTTCAGGCTTAGAAAGCGAATTAGACGTTGTTGAAGGTATGCAATTTGACCGTGGCTACCTCTCACCTTACTTCATCAACAACCCAGACCGTCAAATCGCATTATTAGACAACCCATTCGTGTTGTTATTTGACAAAAAAATCTCAAACATCCGTGATTTGCTCCCAACTTTAGAGCAAGTAGCTAAAGCAGGCCGCCCACTCTTAATCATCGCTGAAGATATCGACGGCGAAGCATTAGCAACATTAGTGGTGAACAACATCCGTGGCATCCTCAAAACTTGTGCAGTTAAAGCCCCAGGTTTTGGTGACCGCCGTAAAGCCATGTTAGAAGACATCGCAATTTTAACTGGCGGTACAGTGATTGCTGAAGAATTAGGCCTCAAACTTGAAAACGTACAATTAGCTGACTTAGGCCAAGCTAAACGTATTGAAGTAGGTAAAGAAAACACCATCATCATTGACGGTGCAGGCAATGAAGGCAACATCAAATCACGCATTGACCAAATCAAAAAACAAGCCGAAGACGCAACAAGCGACTACGACCGTGAAAAACTACAAGAGCGCGTAGCTAAATTAGCTGGCGGTGTTGCAGTGATTAAGGTTGGCGCAACCACTGAAATCGAAATGAAAGAGAAAAAAGCACGCGTAGAAGATGCACTACACGCAACACGTGCAGCGGTTGAAGAAGGTATTGTGGCTGGCGGCGGCGTAGCATTGATTCGTGCACGTGCAGCGATTGAAAAAGTAAAAGGCGACAACCTAGACCAAGAAGCTGGCGTAAAAATTGTACTACGCGCAGTTGAAGAACCATTACGCCAAATCGTTCAAAACGCGGGTGCTGAGCCATCAGTGGTTGTGAACACTGTAGCGGCTGGTAAAGGCAACTACGGCTACAACGCGGCTAACGAAACCTATGGCGACATGGTTGAAATGGGCGTGTTAGACCCAACTAAAGTTACCCGCTCAGCATTGCAAAATGCGGCTTCAGTGGCTGGCTTGATGTTGACTACTGATTGCATGATTGCTGAATTACCTAAAGATGAAGCTCCTGCAATGCCTGATATGGGTGGTGGTATGGGCGGCATGGGTGGCATGATGTAATTTTGCACTTGTGCTGTTTGGCGATACGGCGTTGTTATCGTCGTGCGCGGCTGGCTGTACTCAAATGTACTATCTGCACCGCGCACTCCTCAACGCCTTGTCTCACCTTCCTGCACATTGCAAAATGCCCTAACAAGCATTAAAAAAATAAAAGCCTCGCAGGTTAAAATCTGCGAGGCTTTTTTATTTATACACACCACAAACTGAGCGAAACCACAAACAACAAAGGCTGGGTTTAACCAGCCTTTGTTATTAAATACTGAGCATTAAAAATTAAGCGTGTTGTTTACGGCGCAAGCCAGCAAACCCTAACAAGGCACTGCCAAATAACCAAGCTGCAGCAGGTACAGGTACTGCAGAGGGGCTTGATACGAAGCTGGCATTACGTAAGCTAAACTCCACGCGTCTTGACCCCCTTTGCGTAGTTTCTAGGTACCATCCAAATGTATCGCCTGCTGCAAGTGCGACGGAGGTACTGCCAGTTAGTGGAGCATTACCATTAAGAACAAAGCCTAACTCAAACTTCACACCATTCAATAAATAGCCGCCACTGGTTGGATTGTTTGTTACACCTGTATCATAAAGCATCCAATCAAAACTATAAATTCCTGCTGAGGTAAAGGTGTCTTCTATTTGAATATAGCCATAACCTCCGATTTTTTCAGTCTCATATCTTAAGAGTCCAGTACCAGTTAGTTCATCAAAACCATAATTAGCAGTGCCTGCACCTGAAGTTGTGGGGATAAAGGCTGCATTGGCAAAGGTTGTACTGAAAGCGAGTATAGTGGCTAATAAAAACTTTAGTAATGTGTGCATAGAGAATCTCTTTCTTGTTGTTAATTGATTATTCAAATTAGCAAGCTACGCTAGTTTGATAGCAATATAGATGCATACCATCTAATGCACAATAGCCCGTTCGGGTCTATTTGAAGGGTAATTTCTTGAGTAATATTAGGTTAGTTTGGTGGGGCGGACTCGTTTACAAGTCCGCCGAATGGTGGATTTTAGGTACCATGCTCCGTGAATAGGTGCACCCTACAAGCTACAATCATTGCGCCAATTTAGCCATTTGTTGCCCCAATTTATCTGCTTCTTCAGGGTTAATCACCGAAATCGCTTGTTGTAGCCCTTGTAAAGAAGCCATATCTTTTTGCATCAATGCAATGCGCGATAGGCCTACCATGGCATCTAAATCACGGTCATTGAGGGCGCGGGCTTTTTCAAAGGCAGTTTTGGCTTCGGCGTAGTGTTTTAAGCCTTCTTCAGCAGCCCCTAAAAAATACCAAGCATCGGCTAGCTTAGGCTCTAGCTTAACCCAACGCTCCGACAAGGGTTTTAAACTCGCCCAATCTTCATTTTGGTAGGGAATCACCACTTGCATGAAGTATGGACGTTGCTCTATAGGCAAATTCCAAAAGGGCGTTTCGTCTGATTTTAGGCTGGTGGCTCTGGGGGCGTCCATGAGTTCTTTAATCCACTCGACTGGTAAGCTGAAATAAAACGCTTTGTGGCCTGGGCTCTTAAAAGTGGTGAGGCCTATTAAGTTAAATTGCTCATCAAACAAGGCTCCGCCACTTGAGCCCATAATAAAAGAGGCATCGGTGCGCACAATGAGGCCGTTGTCGTAGGGGTAAATGCCTTTGACTTTGCCGTATGAGGGTTGCGGTACGGGCGACATGGCAGGGAATCCCAAGCTAAACACTGGCTCTTCATATTTCAAAGTGCTGCTGTCTCGCATTGGGATGGGTTTAAAAGGCAAGGGGTCAAACTTAAGCAAGCAGACATCACGCCGCCAATTTGCCTTCAGGGCAATCGGTTTATACCCATCACGGAATTTAGCAATATTAGCGCCAATACTGTTTGCTAACACATGGCAGTTGGTGG
>CAYXGE010000008.1:17733-35163 GCA_964464435.1 uncultured Methylophilaceae bacterium | reverse complement strand
CCACGTTTTTTGGCTAAATCCATTTGTTTTTGGCGTTCTGCCGCGCTTTTGAGTTGTTCTTCAGTTTTAGTGCCATAGCAATATGGGCAACTCACCCCGTGATGATATTTAGGAGATAATTTATCTTCGGCACTGATCGGCTGGCGGCAGGCGTGACACATTTCATAATGACCGGGATTCAAGCGATGGTCTACAGTAACGCGCTCATCAAATACAAAACATTCGCCTTCCCACATACTTTGTTCTTGTGGAATAGTCTCTAGGTATTTAAGAATGCCACCTTCTAAGTGATAAACTTCGTCAAAACCCTGAGTGCGCATAAACGCGGTAGATTTTTCGCAGCGTATTCCACCAGTACAGAACATGGCGACTTTAGGTTTCTTTTTGATGAGCTCTTGCTCTTTGGCTACCCATGCAGGTAGTTCACGAAAAGTCGTGGTTTTAGGGTTGATAGCGCCTTTAAATGTGCCGACTGAAACCTCATAATCATTTCGAGTATCAATTAAAATCACGTCAGGGTCGCTAATGAGTGCGTTCCAGTCTTCAGGTTTAACATAAGTGCCTGCCATAGTGTTGGGGTCTACACCTGGCACACCTAGAGTCACAATTTCTTTTTTGAGCTTCACCTTCATGCGGTAGAAAGGCATTTTTTCTGAATACGACTCTTTATGCACTAAATCAGCTAAACGTCCTTTAAAAATTTCATTATTACGTAAGAATTCGAGTACGGCGTATATACGGTCAGGCAAGCCTGCTATGGTGCCATTGATGCCTTCTTCCGCAAGCAATAATGTGCCTTTGATTTGATTGGCGTTGCAGCAATCTAGTAGAGGGGATTGTAAGTCTTTGAAGTCAGGCATACTGACAAATTTGTATAAAGCAGCGGTGAGGTATTTTGACATTTAAATAAAACAATAAATAAAACAGTTAATAAAAAAGTATTTTAACAATATTTGATTTCAGTAAATTAATATTAATTTTAGTGGGAAAAATTTACATAAAAATTAAAATTGTGCTACAGTAATAACCATTATTATATGATGGGAAAATAAAATGCGCACTCAACTTGCTATCAATTTAAAACAAATTGTTACTTTTACAAGCGCTGCTTTTGCAATGTATACGCTACCAGTTATTGCGAATGCTGCACCAATCTCACTTGCTAATTTGGATTGGACGTCTAAAGGCACGATGGGAACGATTGGCGGAACATCCGCAATGTCTACTTCACCAGCAGGCAATAGTCAGTTTGCTTATGTCACAACGGCAGGCGGTATAGATAATAACAGTGCAGGTGGCCCTGTTTCTCCGCTAGTGTTGAAGAATAATGGTGATGGTTCTGGTAATCAGACTAATGGTAGTAGCATGAAATCTACTTCATTTAACGCAGCGCAAAACGATAGTTTAAGTATCTTTTTTAATTACATCTCAACTGATGGTGGGCATTACCCAGATTATGCTTGGGCTAGATTAGTCGATAACAACAACAATCACGTTGCATGGTTGTTTGCTGCTGAGTCCTCAAATCGCGCAAATGGCAACGTAGTGCCCGGCAGTGTTTTGAAAAACCAGTTTAATGATGCATTGCCAAAGGAGGTGGATGCAGTTGTAAATGGGGGCAACACCGTTGGTTTTGAAGTTGGTGATACTAATTGGTCTCCTCTAGGTAATTCGGCAGGTACGTGTTGGGATAATTCAAACACCTGCGGTTCAACAGGTTGGCTTTTATCAAATTATACAATTCAAAATACAGGTATTTACTATTTAGAACTTGGTGTAATGAACTGGGGTGATGATCTTTTTGACTCAGCACTTGCCATTGATTTTGATGGTTTGAATAGCGCTAGGTTTGGTTCTCAGGTAGCTGCTGTGCCTGTGCCTGCTGCCGCTTGGTTATTTGGTTCAGCTTTGCTTGGTTTTGCAGGCTTAAGACGCAAAGCTTAGAAATAAAATAATGCTTAAAAAGCGGCTTTCTTAAAAGCCGCTTTTTTTATACTTACAATTTTTCTTTAAATATTAGTATTTCACCTTTACCATCATTGGCAACATCTCCAGCGTAGCGTTGTAGCAGGTTTCTAATAATGCTTGCAAGCTTTCGAAATCAGGAAAATTTACAAATTCATATAAAACAGTGGTGAGGTTTTAGTCATTAATATTCAGATAAATAATGCGTTATTAAATGAATTTTGTGAGCATGGTTTTAACTATAAAAGCTGTTTTGGTATACGTTGAATTTAAGCCTTATTGAGGTTTGCTAACAATTTAAGATTTGATTATTTCAATAACTATTCACCCGAATGGGTAATTGTGAAATAAAGTTACTTAGTCTATATTTGTTAAAAAATATTAAGTCTTCTTAAGACAATAACTATAATTTTTAACTTTTAGACTGGGGAAATGCAAGATGAAAAAATTCAAACTTTTTATAACAACTATAATGATTGCGTTATTGCAATCAACAACAGCTTCAGCTGCTAGTATTACCTACACCCTTACAGAAGCCGCGAATACTCAGTGGGTAGATGGTGTAAATTATGCTACTGTATTTGTCAATGAAATTTCTGACGGCGATTTGTATTTTAGAGTAAGTGCTACTTCCCCTTTTACATTGAGTAAATTTGGATTTAATCTTAATTTAGCTAGTAGCGATGTAGTGACAATTGACATGATACCTTCGGTAGGTACAGGCTGGACTCAAACTAATGGCAGTGGCTACGGTAACTTTGGCACGGCTGATTATGAAGTGGTGGGTAATGGAAATAATCCAGCCAGTATTTTTGAGTTTAAAGTAAGTGCTCGTGGTGCTTCAATAACAACTGGACAAGGTAGGAACAGGACAACTGTGCCTGGCCCGAATATTGATTTGTTTATTACTATGTTCATCCCAAATCAGCAGGGGAATTTTATAATGGCAAATGTGGTCTGCCCTGATGGTCAAGGTACAGTAAATGGTGGCCAATGCGGTAATTTAGGAGCAAATGGCAGAAATGCAAATACAGATGTAACAGTAGGGGAGGTAGCTGCTGTGCCTGTGCCTGCTGCCGCTTGGTTATTTGGTTCAGCTTTGCTTGGTTTTGCAGGCTTAAGACGCAAAGCTTAGAAATAAAATAATGCTTAAAAAGCGGCTTTCTTAAAAGCCGCTTTTTTTATACTTACAATTTTTCTTTAAATATTAGTATTTCACCTTTACCATCATTGGCAACATCTCCAGCGTAGCGTTGCACGCGATTTTGAGCAATGCTTGAAAACTTACTAGGTAGCTTTGCGAATGATTTAAACATTAGGCTTAAATAGGGCAGCGTATGTGTGCCGCAATCTTTGAGTGTGGCATGCATTGCAGGGGTGTGCGTGAGCAATAAAGTGCCACGGCGCATACTGTAACCTACATATTCGCCAACTGTGCCGAGTACGCCTATGGTGCCTGCTAACATGCGTGAAGCGCAGTAGCTGCCTGCATTGCCTTCAATTAACATTAAGCCGCGTCGCATTTGGTCGCCCGCGCGTTCGCCTACGTTGCCTTTAATAATCACGGTGCCGCCGCGCATGCCTTTTTTATCGCCCGCAATGGCGGCGCCTAAAAAGTCACCTGCGTTACCATTCACTATCATCAAGCCGCCCGCTAGGCCACTTGCGGCAAAGTCGGTGACGTTACCGTTAATGGTTAGCTCGCCGCCTTTCATGTGAAAGCCCGCATAAGCACCTGCGTCACCTTCAACGGTGATGCTGCCTGTTTTCATGCCGTGCGCGATGTATTCAAGTTTGCTATTGCTATTTTTGATGATGATATTGCTGCTGTCATCGCCCGAAATTGCAAAGGCTTCATCTACGCGTAATTGGCTTTTGCCATATTGCAGAGGGATTGCAGCGATGTCTGCTGCAGATTTTTCGGCTAGGTTGTCAGGTGTGAGTGGGCTCACATCGAGATGTTGTTTGGTGTCTAGCTTGAGTGTCAGTGTGAGTGCGCTCATACGGCCTCGCTTAAAGTTTTATCGTTCATAATGTCTTGCAAATGAAATTGGAATTGCCCCAATTTGCCACCGTAGTTACCTGCTGAAATCCGTTTGATGCCATTTGCTGCGCCCAATTTACAAGCAGCGGCAATGCCTACATGAGTGGCTTTGCGAATGTCGGCTTCGGTGAGACCGTTAATCACAATTTCCATGACTGATTCAATTTCAGGTGAAAGTTGTGTGTTGACTAAACCTTTGAGTGTGGGGCAGAAGGCGTCATTGGTTGAGGCAAACATGCTTTTGTATTTTGAGCCCACTTTAGAGCCTGAGCGCACGATACCACCGGGGAAGGGCATGATGACATTGGGTAGTTTTTTCATGGCATCGATAGCTGCTTCACAGGCGGCAAGGGCTTGTGGCTGCGACTCTGCTAACACCAAGAAGTTACCACCGCCGATGGCGCGCACCATGCCTGTGGTTTCTTCGGTAATAAATTCGCCGTCCATCACTGGAACGCGCCAGTAGCGTTTGCCACCGAATACTTTAGAGGTTTGATAACCGTCGCCAAAGAAGCGTAGATTTTTGCCTAGGCTGATTCTATCTGCGCCATCAATGCCTGAGAAAGCGGCAGCGGTGGGGCAGGTGAGTATACATTGGCCCATGCGAGTTTCGAGTTGCTTCATCAGCACAGCGCTACCCATTGCAAACATTAGGATAGCAACACCCGGGCGACCATCAGGGGTTTCATCGGCAGTGAGTTCTTTTTCTATACCAGCTTCTACACCACAACCAATCACTGAGGTGGCAAAGCCTGTCATGGCATTGGCTGCGTTGTAAGCCCATTTTAAATTTTGCGCAGTAATAATGACGCGTGTGCCACGCATGTTAAAGGCTTCGGCGTAGGTTTCGTCTATTGTGACTCCGTTAATAATCATTCTGTTTTCTCCCTACGACCTTTACATTCTTGTACTACCACGCCACCACGTCCGCCTTCGGCAATTTCATCGGCACTCACTTTAAAGTGTTCCATATTCATGGTGTGGAAACGGTCAAAATATTGTTTTAAATCTTTTTCTATGCCACGGTCAAACTCTGGTTTGACGGTGTGGGTTTTGCCCCATGTCACTTTGACGACTTCGCCATTTCTAACCACTAATTCACCGTCTTTAAATACATAGTCGGGTTTGGAAAACATTTTTTCGCGGTCTGGGTCGTCGGTATACACAGTAATGTCGGCTGCGCCACCTACGCCTAGATGGCCTCTATCGTGCAAGCCCACTAATTTTGCCGCGCCAGCACGGGTCATAATGGCGATTTCATATAAGCTATATTCGCGGTCTATGCTGGTGAGTGTGCTCATGGCTTGTGCATCTAAATTAAGCTTGGTGAACATATCGTTACGGAATGTTTTGTCCATCAGAAGCTTAATCAAATGTGGGTAGCTAGTGAATGGCGCGCCATTGGGGTGGTCAGTCGTTAAAAATACACGCCATGGGTCTTCTATTAGCAAGAAGATTTCTAGGCCAATGGCCCATTGCAAGGCGTTTACAAAATTTTTGTCTTTGTATTTGAAAGGCACTACGCCGCAGCCTGAATCACATTCAATGTCCATAATCACAGACTTTTTGGGTGAGCCTAGTGTGGAGTTGGCAAACTGGCGCATATTGTCGCCAGAGGCTGTCACGGTTTGGTTGAACAAAATTTGCCCAACATCGGCAGAGACGTTTTTGTATTTGTTAATGGCTTCAGCAATGGCTGCCGCGCCCGATGAAAATTTACGGTCGCCTTCTGTGCCATAACTATGAAACTGAATATGCGTTAAATGGATGGGGTAGCCTTCAACCGCGCCCATGGTTTTAAGTGTGGTATCTACATTGCCAGGAACCCCCAAATTGTTACCATGTACATGCAGCGGGTGAGGTACACCTAGCTCGTGCACGGCGCGGCTCAAGGCTTTTAGCACTTCACGCGGGGTGACTTGGTAATGCACATTGTTTTCATCTAAATCTAATGCACGCTGATTAAACTTAAAGGCGCTAATGCCACCTGGGTTGACCACTTTAATGCCAATCGCTTGTGAGGCATGCATAATCCACGCAACGTAGTCGTTAATGGCGTTTTGGTCTTTTTTAGCCGCTAGCATGCGCAAAAAGTAGTCGTCGCTGCCTATCATGGCGTAACCACCCTTGTCGATAATCGGCGTATCGCCCATCTCTAGGTGTGATTGTCTGGCATTTACGGGTGAAAGTGCGGGCTCAAATGCGGCGGTATAGCCCATTTCTGCGTAGCGATAACCTGTGATAAGTGTTGATGGTGCAGCATGGCCACAACCTGAATGACAAATATGCGTCAAGGCCGCTGGGTCGCCGCGATGGTCTTCTGGCAACATCATGCGCGCGATGTTCACTTTGCCGCCACCAATATGGGTGTGCATATCAATCGCACCTGCCATCACTACTTTGCCGCGTATATCGTATTCTTGCTGGATGGGTTCATCATCACGTGGGCGCTCCACAATGCGGCCATCGCGTATGTAAATGTCCATCACTTTGCCATCAATTTGATTGGCTGGGTCGTAAATTTTTCCGCCTGTAAGTTTTATTAGCATGGCTGTTGTCCTGTCAGTTCTGCCTCAATTTGTTGGATGACTTCAGACAAGCTCGGTAAGTCAGTGTTTTTAAGCTGAGCCAAAGGCAAGCTCACGGAGCTATCAATCCTAAACATGGTGCCTTTATGGTCTATGCCAGGCGTGCCTATGGGGATAAAGACATCAGGTGTTTGCGCTAATTGCATATTAGGGTGACCAATCACAATAAGCGGCGCATTTGTTTTGGGTGGGGTTTTGTCTGGGTTCAAGCTGCTAATCCAAACCAGTGCATCGGCAGAGCCATCATCAAGTAATTGTTCTGTAGTGAGTAAATAAGGGTCAAATTCAGGGTGCCCACGCTTAAAGCTGCTACGCATGGGGTAGCCAGCTGTCCATGTACTGGCTTGGTTGACACTGTAATCGCCTTCTGAGCCGCCTAATGGCAAGCCAGAGCAGCGCGTTGTAGCGTTGAGTTTGACCACCATTTCGGTAATGTTTTGTATGGCTAATTCGGCATGGTTAAAATCAAAGCTGCTGCTAACCCAAGCCACTACGCCGTATTTTGCGGCTTTTAGGCGTTCGGCAAGGTTTTGTAAGTCGCTCACAGCAATGCCTGCAACTTCAGTCACGCTTAGGGTTTTGCCCATGACCAAAGCGCGCAGTGCGGCGGTGACCTCAGGCAGTTTTGCTGTGTCGCAAGGCAGTACCGTTGGTTTTGTGCCATTGGGTGATATGCCATGCGAGGTGTCTAAATCGCGGCCACCTAAATACACCACTTGGCGACTGGCCGTGTCTTGTTCAAACATGCTTTCAGTGTTCCACACCATGCGCTCAAAAAAGCGTGGGTTGTAACTCACAATATCAGAGCCGACAACCACTAATAAATCAACACGATTACGCACCTCAGTCAGCGTTGTCACCTGCCAACCCGTGTTTTGCACCACATGCGTGTTGCGCATGCTGCTGTAGCTATTCATATGGTCTAGCGTTGCGCCAGCATAGTCAGCCAAGCTCATCACAGCGCGCATGCCTTGCACCTCAGTGCCTAGGCCTGCAAATAGTGGCTGATTACTGCTACGCAGAATGCTTGCCGCTTGGGCGCATGCCTCAGCCAGTGTGGCTGGTTTACCTTTTATATTGGGTGAGGCCGTGTTTGCAGTTCGCTCAAAAAACGTTACGCTTTTGCTGCAGCCATTTTTGCTGACTTTTAAGGCGCCTGCATTGTTGCAGTCTACGACTAAGTCATCGCATAACAAGCCGCAGGCGGGGCAGGTCACAGCTGAATGCTGGATGGGGTATTTGATAAGGTTCATTTAAATCCTTGTATTTCAAGGGGTTGAGGCATAATAATGTGGGCCGATGTTAGGTAGGTCATGGTATTGATTATGCGTGCGAATGAAAACCTGCGTCAAGCTAGATTAGGCCTAGAAACATAGCCTAAATCTGAAGATTCACTTTATTCTTTTTTCGTTTCAAATAAAAACGTGCTCGGTTAGAATAACTGCATCCAATCCTCAAGGTGGTAAATACGGTATGCAAAATCCCAAACAAGGCGTATGTGTTAGTACAACAGCACGATTGCACATGGGGTTTTTTGACCTAAATGGTGGCTTGGGGCGACGTTTTGGCAGTATAGGCGTGGCGCTCGAGCAACCATGTACTCAACTTAATGCTTGGCGAGCCGATACTTTTAGTGTTGAAGGTGTTGATTCGACGCGTGCGTTAACTTTGGCTCACACTTTGGCTAAAGCCCTGAATTTAAAGGGCGGTATGCATATGCAATTTACGCAAGTGATTCCTGAACATGCCGGACTAGGCTCTGGTACGCAAATGGCCTTGGTGGTCGGTATGGCCATGAATAAATTGTACGATTTAGGGCTGATGTTGCAAGATGTCGCTTTAATGACGGACCGCGGTGCTCGCTCGGGCATAGGCTTAGGTACTTTTGCAGCGGGTGGGGTGGTGATTGATGGTGGTCGTGGGGCTCATACCTTAGTACCTCCAGTGATTGCTCGCGCTGATTTTCCAGAAGCGTGGCGTATTTTATTAATATTTGACACAACCAACATTGGAGTGCACGGTGAGCAAGAGGTTTCTGCTTTTAAACACTTGCCAGAGTTTCCAGCGGCAGATGCAGCCATGCTTTGTAGGCGCGTTTTAATGCAAGCATTACCAGCACTTGCGGAGCATGATTTAACTACATTTGGAGCTGCGATTCGTGAATTGCAAGCGCGTACAGGAGATTATTTTGCACCGATTCAAGGTGGACGTTATGCGAGTAAACGTGTAGCTGAGGTTTTGCATACGCTTGAAGAGCAGGGCGCAGTATGCTTTGGTCAGAGTTCATGGGGACCTACAGGCTTTGCTGTGTTTGAAAATGAAGTTATTGCGCAACAGCACTTACATGCTTTGCAAACGCAATTTTCATCAGACCCACATTTAACTTTTCAGCTTTCTAAAGGCTTGAATAGAGGTGGAATCCTAAGTGATATTACGCAATAAGAAACCCATTTAATTGGGTATGATCAACTATATTGAGGTAAGACCCAACATCGCATAGGGCATTTATGAAAACGAACAATCAAAAAGTATCAATTTTACATTTAATCACGGCCGCTAAAAATGCTAGCCCGTTTGATGCCAATATGGCGTTTGATGCGGGGTTTGATAACGTAGTGCCTTATACCAATGTTGAGCTAAAAGAAGTCATGGGTTTAGTGCAAGACGCCATATTTTCTCGTGGCCCCGATGGCATAAAGCGTGAAGCTGTGTTTATTGGTGGTCGCGATATTGATTTGGCAATGGACATGCTTGATGTTGCAAAAAAGTCGATGGTGCCACCATTTGAAGTTTCTGTTTTTGCTGACCCTTCTGGCGCATTTACCACTGCAGCAGGCATGATGGCTAAAGTAGAGCAACATCTCAACAAGCATTTTGGTGGCGATTTATCTGGACGCACGGTCAGTGTGTTTGGCAGTACAGGGCCAGTAGGTGGTTGCACAGCAGTGATTGCTGCAAAATATGGTGCTAAGGTTAACATGGTTGCGCACAACCGTATGGCCGATGTGCAAAGTAAAGTTGACAGCTATCAAAATCGCTACGGTGTAACATTACATGCTGTTGACGGCAGTAATGATGGGCTTAAAATCGACATTCTGCAGACGACAGATATCGCCTTATGCTGTGCAGCCGCGGGTGTACAGGTATTAAGTTTGGCACAAATGGCGTCTTCAAAAACGCTCAAAATTGTAGCAGATGTCAATGCAGTGCCACCAACGGGTGCAGAAGGGGTGGATGTTTTTGCTAACGGAGCGTCTATTCCTGGTACACAGGCGTTTGGTATCGGTGCATTGTGTATTGGTAATGTTAAATACCAAGCACAACATCAATTGCTCAAGCAAATGCTCAGCGCTGAAGAAAAATATTACTTTGACTTTCTTTCTGCATTTGAAATGGCTAGAAAGTGCTTGTAGCGCAATATTTAACTGCTACTAATAACTAAGGCTATGGCAACATCAACCATTGTTGTTGCCTCTGTCAATGCTAGGCCATATGTGCAATCTTTGGTCAGGGCAGGCTATGATGTGATAGCAATAGATATTTTTAAAGATTATGAAATACAATTACTTGCAAAACAAAGTTACCAAGTTACATTATATAATGGAGCTGTAAATGCTGTTTCATTTAAATCAGTGTTAGCGCAAATTGACTGGCAATATGTTGATGGGTTTGTCTATGGCAGTGGTTTTGAGGCGGTACCAGAACTACTTGATTTGGTAAAAAGTTATACGCAACTATTAGGAAATACTGTACAGGCAGTTGGAAGTTTAAAAAGATTGCCAAATTATTTTGAGCTACTGCAACAATGTCAGATTAGTTATCCAGCAATACAAGTATCGAAATTAGCAGATGCATCTGGCTGGATTGAAAAGCAAATTGCAGGTTCAGGCGGTATGCATATTCGTTTAGCTAAACAGGGGCAGTTACCTCAAAAAAATGGCTATTTTCAACAGCAAATGACTGGTGAGCCTATTTCTGTATTGTTTTTGGCTGATGGAAATAACACACAATTAATTGGCTTTAACAAACAGTATTTAGCCCCTAATGATGAGTTTCCATATCGATATGGGGGGGCTGTAAGTAACGTATTGTTACCACAAAAAGTACAAGAGATATTGATTAAGGTGATGCAAACGCTGACAAATCGCTTAGGCTTGCGCGGATTAAATAGCCTAGATGCAATATTTGAGCACGAAAATGTTTGGGTGCTAGAGGTTAATCCACGTTTGAGTGCAACGGTAGGTTTGTATGAAGCTAAGAGTCAACACGAGAGTTTATTGGCTTGGCATATTGCATCATGTCATGGCCAAATGCCGGAAATCTCTTTAAAAAGTCAAAGTAAGGCAACTGCGATTTTGTATGCTGAGCAAGCCTTGCACATCGCTGAAGATTTTGTATGGCCTGATTGGGTAAGTGATATCCCAGTAAAAGGCAGTAAAATTGCATTAGATGCACCCGTCTGCTCTGTTCTTGCTGAAGCAAGAACAGCATTGCTCGCTGAGGACTTGTTGAAAGAGCGTGTTAACATGATTAAAACTAAAATTAAAGCATTATCCGAGGAGTGTGTATGTTAGCAAACGATGTCAATGGTTGGCCAAGTGTTAACACCTTAACTAAACCGTTAGTCGATGATTTGATTGCCAATGCAAAAAGCTTACGTATTGGTGTTGAAAAACATGCTTCAGGTTGCACTATCGTTGATGCAGGTATTGCTTATGATGGCGGTCTAGAAGCGGGTAGGTTAATTGCAGAAATTTGTATGGGCGGTTTAGGGCATGTTAGTTTGCAAAGTGGCACGGCTTTTCCGCATTGGCCTTGGATGCTCAGTGTGCATTCTAATCATCCTGTGCTTGCATGCTTAGGAAGCCAATACGCAGGATGGAGTTTATCTCATGAAAAATTCTTTTCACTTGGTTCTGGGCCTGGTCGTGCCTTAGCGGGTCGTGAAGCCTTGTTTCAAGAAATAAATTACCGTGATCAAGCTGATAGTGCCTGCTTGGTGTTAGAGAGTGACAAAGCGCCACCGCAAGAAGTCATTGAGAAAGTCGTCAAAGATACGGGCGTTGATGCAGAAAACTTAACTTTTATTTTAACGCCAACACGCAGTCTAGCTGGTAGTGTGCAGGTTGTAGCGCGGGTATTAGAGGTTGCTTTGCATAAAATTCATACTTTACACTTCCCTTTGGAGCATGTGGTGGATGGTATGGCGAGTGCACCTGTATCTCCGCCTGCGCCAGATTTTTTAACGGGTATGGGTCGCACTAATGATGCCATTCTGTATGGTGGGCATGCCCATCTTTTTGTGAGTGGTAGTGAAGAGGCGGCTAAAAGTCTTGCTCAAGCCTTACCAAGTAGTAGTTCACGAGATTATGGTAGACCCTTTGCAGAAGTCTTTAAAAGTGTGAATATGGACTTTTATAAAATAGATCCAATGTTATTCAGTCCAGCCGCAGTAACAGTCACTGCACTTGAAACTGGCAATAGTTTTTCTGCAGGAAACCTAAACCCAGAATTAATTGACCAATCGTTCGGTTATTAGCGTTCTATTTTTAAAGTTAAACGCATTTGATACCGCGTATCCCCATATTTACTGATGACCCTGGTTGGCATGGTAAGCGCTTAGCAGAAGCATTTTATAAACGTGGCTATCAAGCTGAGTTTGTCTCGCTTAAAACTTGTACTATAGAAATTAGTGGCGAAACAGCAAATATATCGATACCAGGCTTTGAAAATCAACTCCCCAAATATGCTTTTGTGCGCGGTGTGCCAGGCGGTAGCGTGCAACAAGTGATTGCCCGACTAGACATCTTGCATATGTTAGCCTTGCTTGGTGTACGTGTATTTAACACAGGGCGTGCTGTAGAGCGTACTGTTGATAAAGCCATGACCACTTTTTTGCTTAAACAACGTGGCGTGGCTACGCCTAATACATGGGTATGCGAGTCTAGAGCACAAGCTGAAACCGTGCTAGAAACACAGTATGCGCAAAACTTGTCAGTAGTAATGAAGCCATTATTTGGGTCTCAGGGTCAGGGTATTCGATTGCTAAAGCCAAGAGATAAGCTTCCAGTGCCAATGGAAAGACATATTGATGGTGTTTATTATTTGCAACAATATATCAATAGTGGTGAAGGTACTTGGCATGATTACCGAGTATTTGTGATAGCAGGCAAAGCTATTGGTGCTATGGTGCGACATGGTAATACATGGGTCAATAATGTGGCGCAAGGTGGGCGTTGTGAGCCCAGTAGCAGTATGGGTGAAGTTGCACGATTGGCAGAGCTGGCCGCCATGGCTGTTAATATTGATTACTGTGGAGTAGATGTGATTCAAGATGTTTCAGGTAAGTATTATGTTTTGGAAGTGAATAGCATCCCTGCATGGCGTGGCTTGCAAAGCGTAATTTCAAATGATATTGCGCAAGCTTTGGTAGATAATTTATTGTCTAATTAAAATGAATCAAACAAACATAGCGCAAATGTATCAGCAAGCCTGCCTTGCGGAACTAGAGGCGCTTAAACCAGGCAATGTACATATTTTTGCCGATGGTCATGGTATGCAAGTTCAGCATTTTATAACAAGTGCTGAAGTCTCAGCGTACCCAATGAGCCAGCCAGAATTTAGTGTTGGTCAACGTATTTATCACGCAGTTAAAGCGACAATTGACGCTGTGGGATGCAATACTAACTTGGGCATTATTTTACTTTGTGCGCCAGTCATTCAATCTTATCTTGATAATTCACAGATTTTTACAAAAGAACATTTAAGGCAAACGCTTTCTGATTTAACATGTTTAGACGCAAAGTTTGTCTATCAAGCGATACAGCTTGCAAATCCAGCTGGCTTAGGTCGCTTGGAAAAGCATGATGTCAACGAAATACCAACAATTACGTTACTTGAAGCAATGCATGCCGCGCAGAACTATGATGCAATAGCACAGCAATATGTGAATGTTTATGAGCAGGTTTTTAGCTATGGCGTAGCAGAATACAAAGAAATAAAAATGCGTTGGGAGAGTGAGGCGTGGGTAAATACCGCCGTTTACCTTAACTTTTTAGCGCATATCACAGATACACATATTTTAAGAAAATTTGGGAGAGAGGCTGCTTTAGCAGTTCAACAACAAGCAAAATTACATTATCAAGCATTTATCAACCAAGATAATCCTAAGCTTTATATGCCTGCCTTGTTAAAGTTTGATGCAACGCTTAAAGCAAAGGGAGTTAATCCTGGGACTTCTGCAGACTTAACTGTGGCAAGCATACTCTTGATTAAGTTAATGCAAACTTAGACTCTGGTGTTGTGGTTAAATGCTATTTAGTTTATATGTCATAATGTAATGACATTGCTTTATGTTGAAATACACTTTATGAAAATAGCATTTTTAGAAGATGATGAAGTATTTGCCCCAATTACTGTCGCTTGGTTAGAGCAAGAGGGTATACAAGTATCTTGGTTTAATAATGCTAGGGCTTGCATTAAAGCACTAGCAGATGAACATTTTGATTTATGCTTGTTTGATTACAACTTGCCTGATATGTCAGGCATGGATGTCATGGCAAGTTTAAAGCTAAAAGGCATTTTGCCCCCCATTATTTTTCTAACGGCACGTGATTCTGATGAAGACGTGGCTGAAGTGCTATGCGCTGGCGCTGATGATTATATTATTAAGCCATGTGCAAAAAATGTGTTGTTTGCCCGTATTAAAGCTCTTATGCGACGTGTTGATATTGAAAAAGCACCGAATCAAGTGTTGACGTATGGTAATTTGACGATTGATTTTCCTAATAGAACTTTTTTTATTAGTGAAAAGAAAATCCCATTAACAGAAAAAGAAACTGAGCTTGCCTTATACTTTTTATCACGCTTAGGTTCCCTGCTTTCTAGAACACACCTCATTCAAGTGGTATGGAGTTCTAGCCCAGATATTGATACCAGAACTATCGATGTTCATATCAGTCATTTGCGTAAAAAATTAGAACTCAACCCTGAAAATGGCTGGCGTTTAGCCTCTGTGTATCACCAAGGTTATCGTTTAGAGCGATTAGACTCAAATGAGTCATAGAGTCTAAGCACATGAACGCAGCCATAAAGTTTACTTGTTTGTTGTTGATGTTATGCGGATGTTTATTGCATTCAGCACATGCAGCCGAAATGAGCGATACAACCAGCATCCCAGAATGGCGTTATACGGTGCGCCCAGGCGATACTATCATAGGTATTTCTAAACGTTACTTGGTTGATGCTTTTCAATGGAATCAAATTCAAAAGCATAATACAGTGATTAATCCGCGTCGGCTTAAACCTGGACAAACACTCAGAATCCCACTATCACTATTAAAACAAAAGCCAGTACCTGCAACCTTACAATCCTTTTCTGGCAATGTGGCAGTGGTAGACTCTGCAGGGCTAAAACGTGCGCCACAAATCAATGAATTACTGAGCGTAGGTACACAAATACATACTGCTGAGAATAGCAGTGCAACAATAAAGTTTGCTGACGACTCTCTGCTCACTGTACAACCTAACGCGAGCATTCAGCTTGATACCATGAGTATGTATGAAGGTGGCGGTATGGTGGATACCAAAGTGCGCTTGCAACAAGGGCGTGCAGAAGTATTAGCAAATCCGAACAAAACGCCCCACCAACGCATGCAAATTATTACGCCTTCTGCTGTAGCTGCGGTGAGAGGCACACAATTTAGGGTGAGTACAGAATCCGTAACTACGCGAGAAGAAACGACTGAAGGTAAAGTGGCACTGGAAGCGAGTGGGGCGCAGGTTGAGCTTGAAACTGGTTTTGGGAGCGTTGCCGAAACTGGAAAGCCGCCAAGTGCCCCAGTGCAATTGTTAGCTGCACCAAGCACAATTCTTTTACCCAGTCTGGTTGAGCGCTTACCCATGCGTTTTGATTTGGTAGAAAATGCCCAAGCGAAAGCATGGCAAGGACAAATTGCTACAGATAAGCAATTTAATCAAATTTTGCTTGAAAAACGTGCTGATAAGCCACGTTTAGTATTTGCTGACTTACCGGATGGACACTATGTATTACGCGTGCGTGCTGAGGATGCATTAGGGTTACAAGGTTTAGATGCCTTGCATCAGTTTGAGCTTAACGCAAGGCCATTTTCTCCTTTGCTAACTAGCCCAAAAGCTAAGGCTGAGGTTAGAAATGCACAAACTGAACTCACTTGGACAAAGGCAGAAGGTGCAAAGCAGTATCGTGTCATGTTGGCTGAAGATGCTGATTTTAAAAAACTGATACAAGAAACTGTCACGGAATCAACCACAATCACACCAGATAAATCCCTAGTACCTCAAGCTTATTTTTGGCGTGTGGCAAGTATTGATGCGCAGGAGCAAGGGCCTTTTTCTGATACGCAAATGTTCACTTATAAACCTTTACCAAACGCACCTAAAGTAGATGAATCCAGTTTGGTGTTTAGCAAAGACCAAATGAGCATAACACTGCCAGCACCTGCAGAAGGCTTGCACTATGAGTTAGAACTCGCGCAAGATGCAGCTCGAAAGCAAGTGTTATGGCAAGGTTCAACAAATCAAGTTCCAAACAAGCAAGGTTCAGTCAGTATGCCAAGACCCAATTCTGGCAAAGTTTATCTATCCATGAGAACAGTAGAAGAAGATGGCACAGCAGGTCCCTATGCTACGCAAGAGCTCACAGTGCCAAAACAAACGCATTACGAAATGCTGTTCTTTTTATTGCCATTGTTGGCAATATGAACATAAGCCACACCATCCTTGTTTAAACGCATTACGCAGGCATTATTTCACTCAGACAGGTTTTCAACAGCCTGTCTTTTAGTTTTAGTTACCCTCATATTAAGTACATCGCACGCATTCTTGCGTCTCGATTATCTCTTGTTTGACGTTGGGCAAAAACTTTATGCTCGGTCAGCACCGCAAGATGTGGTGATTGTGGCAGTCGATGAGTATAGTTTATCAACATTAGGTCGTTGGCCTTGGTCGCGCGCATATCATGCTGAACTCATTCAACGTTTGCATGCAGATGGTGCAAAAGTAATTGGGCTAGATTTTGTGCTTGCTGAACCAGAGATAACGGACTTAGATGCGGATAAAAAGCTAAGTCACGCTATCAAATTGGCAAATAATGTGGTGTTGCCTGTATTGCTTGAAGGAAGTCGCGTTAATGGCCAATTGATTGAAACTTTACCGCTACCTATCTTCTCTGAGCATGCTGCAGCCTTAGGAAGGGTGCATGTTGTTTTAGATGATGATGGATTGGCGCGCGGGATTTACCTTTGGGAAGGGCTGGGGGATAACACTTGGCCACATTTTACGCATGCAATATTAGATGTCGCTAGTTTATTACCTTTGCAGTATGCAAAACAATCACCTGATTCCATAGCACATAGCCATGCGCAACCCTATGCATTACAGCGTTCAAACTATGTTAAAGTGAATTTTCTTGGGTCTCCTGGGCATTTTCAGCACGTATCATATGCACAGGTGTTGGCTGGAGAATACGCTCAACATACTTTTAAAGATAAAATTGTATTGGTAGGTGCAACTGCAGTTGGTATGGGCGATGCACTGCCAATGCCGATGACGGGACTTAAGCAAGCCATGTCTGGTGTGGAGTTTCATGCTAACACCTTGCAAGCCATGCGTAGCAATCGATTAATTTCTATGATGCCTTTATGGCTCGTCTGTTTTATTAATGTATGCATCAGTATCCTGCCACTATTGTACTTGCCAAAAACAACCACCACAAAAGGATTGCTAATCACCATATTGTTATTTTTAATGTGTCTGCTATTGGCGATTTCTTATCCATCGCTCTTTAATCGTTGG
>CAYXGE010000008.1:6849-17633 GCA_964464435.1 uncultured Methylophilaceae bacterium | reverse complement strand
CAAGTCGTTGATGATGCCTATGCCATCGCGCAACAAAAAAATATTACTATCGTGCGTGAGTTTGATGAGATAGACATTGCAGTGAATGGTGAGTTTGGCTTGCTACACCGAGCTGTGCTTAACTTACTGCTCAATGCCATTAAGTTCTCATCTGATAAAAGTAGGGTTATAGTCCGTTCAAACATGCAGCAAGAGAAAGTAATCATTAGCGTGATTGATTTTGGAACTGGCATTGAGGCAGCATTATTACCTAACTTATTTGATCGTTTTAAAAAAGCTGAAGGGCCTCAAATCAACCAAACTGGGGCGGGTTTAGGTTTATATTTTGTAAAAACCGTGGTTGAGAAACACCATGGGCATGTGTGGGCAGAAAGTGCGCCTCACGTTCAAACACAATTTAATATTGTATTACCAATATTGCCAACTCCTGTTAAGAAACTTTCTTGAGCGCAACAGCATTCATACAGTAACGTAAGCCGCTTGGCATTGGGCCATCAGGAAACACATGCCCTAAATGTGCATCGCAAGTATTACATGTCGTTTCAACGCGGGCTCTAAATAAGCTGGTATCCATGTGGTAGGCAATGGCATTTTCTTTAATAGGTTGGGTGAATGATGGCCAGCCAGTTCCTGAGTCAAATTTTACCTGAGCGTCGAACAACAAGGTATTGCAACAACGACAAGCATAAATGCCAGAAGAAAAAAGTTGACACATTTCCGAGCTAAATGGACGTTCTGTACCTGCTTTTCTTGTCACATTAAAGGTATCTTCAGGTAACTCCTGTTTCCACTCTGCCTCACTTTTTTGCACTTTCGAATCAGGGTTCAAATTACCATTGTTAGCAAAATTAAGCACGTCAGCCCACGTTAGCATGGTCATTCTCCTCATCATATCTATTATATTTTTTAATCTGGAACAGATTTTAGCACGATGCAATTTAGCAAAATATATCCAGCTATAACTCAAACTGAAAGTTTGGAGTTACTTCTTTTAAAAGCGTTCATTTGATTTAACTCACCTACATAATTGACCTAGCCTCGCAAAACACAAAACATATGGATTGTATTTAAAATGGGTTCAGCAAGCCTAATAATTCAGTTATACTTACGGGCTGAGAACTAACTGAAGCAATCAATTCAATACTTGATTCATTCTTAATCTAAATCCAGGAGGATAAACATGGCAAATTTATTAGATCAACTTAAGGCAATGACCACTATTGTTGCTGATACGGGCGATGTTGAGGCAATTAAAAGCGTAAAACCAGTAGATGCTACAACTAATCCATCACTTGTGTTAAAAGCAAGTCAAATTCCTGAATACGCACCTTTAATTGACACTGCAATTGCTTACGCAAAAGCACAAGGCGGTTCAAAAGAACAACAAATTGAAAACGCTGCCGATAAATTAGCCGTGTTGATTGGTGCTGAAATCACTAAAGTGGTGCCAGGCCGCATTTCTACAGAAGTTGATGCACGTTTATCATTTAATTTAGATGCAATGGTAGCTAAGGGCCGTAAGCTGATTGCTCTCTATGCAGAATCAGGTATCAGCAAAGACCGCGTGTTGATTAAATTAGCATCAACATGGGAAGGTATTAAAGCTGGCGAAATTTTAGAAAAAGAAGGCATTCAATGTAACCTCACATTGTTATTCGGTTTTGGTCAAGCACGTGCTTGTGCAGAAGCGGGAGTTTTCTTGATTTCACCATTCGTTGGCCGTATCTTAGACTGGTACAAAGCGAAAAACCCAACAGAAAACTACACACAAGAAACAGACCCAGGTGTGGTTTCAGTGCGCGCAATTTACCAATATTACAAAGAGCATGGTTACAAAACTGTTGTAATGGGTGCTTCATTCCGCAACACAGGCGAGTTAATTGCCTTAGCTGGCTGTGACCGTTTAACCGTGTCACCAAACTTGCTGCAAGAATTAGCTGCCACTGAAGGTACTTTGGTGCAAGTGTTAAAAGATGGTGGCAAAACAAAAACACCTCCTGCTAAAATGACCGAAGAAGAGTTCCGTTTTGCATTAAATCAAGACGCGATGGCAACTGAGAAATTAGCAGAAGGCATCCGCGGCTTTGTGGCTGACCAAAGTAAACTTGAAGCTGCATTAAGTGCAAAACTTTAATTAAGCTTGAGTAGCCCAGCGAGCATTATGTGAGCTGGGCAGTCACCTGATTTAAATAGCCTTGCATGTCATCCAACAACAATAACCGCCAGGAGTAAATGATGTCACATCAAAAACTCATTGTAGAAAAAGTTACCACAGTGCTTGATCATACTAATCCTTTGTATGATGACCAGCTTAAAGCGGCCTTGAATAGTGCACCACGTATCTTTGTTAGTGGTGCCGGGCGTTCAGGCTTGGTTGCAAGGTTTTTTGCAATGCGCCTAATGCATGGCGGTTATGAAGTCTACATTGTGGGCGAGATTGTTACCCCAAGCATACGTGAAGGTGACTTGTTGATTGTAATTTCTGGTTCAGGTGAAACTGAAACCATGATTGCTTATGCTAAACGCGCGAAACAAGTTGGGGCGAATATTGCCCTAATTACAGCAAAACAGAAATCTACTGTTGGCGATATGTCTAGCTTGTTATTGGTGATTGGCGAAGAAAAAGATTACGAACAACTTGAGTATTTTCCATCGGGTACTATTTTTGAAATGGCAGCAATCATGTTCTTGGAAGCACTTATTTCCCATCTCATTCATGAGAAGGGGATTCCAGAGCATGAAATGCGTAAGTCACATGCTAATCTAGAATAGTCTAACTTTAAAAATATAATCGATTTAGAGATATTTTGCTGATAAGTAGCATTGACATATCAGGTAGCTACACTTAAGATACGTGACTCAGCTTTTGGGGCTCGTATCCTAAGTTTTATCGCATAAAACTTAATAGAGCTATAAATAATATTGTATAAAAACTTTAATATTGAGTTTTTATAATCAAAAGCAGCAATAAGTAGTAACAATTAAGTAGTAAATAAAAAAGTAATATCATATTCATTAAACTTCACGGAGAAACACCATGGCATTAACTCAAATGGCATTAGATTCATTGGATTTTGACGCAACTATCGCATTAGCAGAAAAAGTTGCTCCACACGTTGACATCTTAGAAATCGGTACACCATGCATTAAGCACAACGGTATTGAATTACTAAAAACATTACGTGCTAAATTCCCAAACAACAAAATCTTAGTTGACTTAAAAACTATGGATGCTGGTGAATACGAAGCGACTCCTTTCTACGCTGCTGGTGCAGATATTTGCGTAGTTTTAGGTGCATCTGACTTAGGTACAATCAAAGGTGTAATTAAAGCGGCTAACGCACACGGTAAAAAAGCACAAGTTGACATGATCAGCGTAACTGACAAAGTTGCTAAAGCTAAAGAAGTAGCGGCTGCTGGCGCACACATCATTGGTATCCACACTGGTTTGGACCAACAAGCTGCAGGTCAAACACCATTCAATGACTTAAGCGCTATTGCTGCATTGAATTTAGGCGTTGAAATCTCTGTTGCTGGTGGTGTTAAAGCTGCAACAACTGCACAAGTACGTGACGCTGGCGCAACTATCATTGTTGCTGGTGCTGCTATCTACGGTGCAGCTGACCCAGCTGCTGCTGCTGCAGAAATCACTGCTATCGCTCACGCTTAATTTTAATTATCAATAAGTAATTATTGATAAAGCGATTAAAAATCCCGACCCAGCAATGCGTCGGGATTTTTTACATCAAATGTTTAAAAGGGATGAAAAGATGGATCATCAACAATTTATTTTAGATAACTTAACACGTATCTTAAACGTAACTGATAAAAGTAAAGCAACGGAGTTATTAAATTTAGTGCAAAGCTCTGGCACAACATTTATTGGTGGCGCTGGTCGTTCATTATTAGTATCACGATTTTTTGCAATGCGCTTGGTACACGCAGGTTACAGCGTTTATATGATTGGTGAAGTAGTAACGCCAGCCATTAAAGCGGGTGACTTGCTAGTTTTGGTTTCAGGGTCTGGTAGTACAGCTACTTTGATGCCATTTGTGAAAAAAGCCAAAGAAGTTGGTGCTAAATTAGCTGTTATTTCCATGAAGAAATCTTCACCTATGGCGGATGTTGCTGACTTGGTGATTCAAGTGGGTCAAGACGATAGCTTCCCATTAGTTAAAGGTATGCCAATGGGTTCACAGTTTGAGCTTTCTACTTTAGTGTTTTTAGAAGGTGCTATTTCTCAATTAGTACATGACAAAAACTTAACAGAAGAGGGCATGCGTGCACTGCATGCAAACCTTGAGTAACTATAAATTCTCTAAGTTTTAAAACCGTAAAAAGAGCATGTAAAACATGCTCTTTTTTTTGCTTTGAATTTTTGAGGGCAGCGTATGATAAAACACATAAAGTATCAGCTAATGCGTTTTTATGATTTTTTGCGATGGCGTTCAAAGTTCATCAAGCTTTCATCAAAGATGCCGATAATTAATTGCGACATAGGTTTTCGGCTCAACGCATGGATTTAAGCATTGCCCGCTGTTAGCTATACCTAAAGAATAGAAGTAAAACCCAATAAATATAGGAGATGAAAATGGCAGTGATTGACCGTGTTTTAGTAGGTGAGGCGTTAGTGATTGAAGAGCGCCCAGACCACAGTGGCTTAGATCTGTTGAATGTAGCGCATATTGATTTAATTGTTGGACCAAGAGGTAGTGAAGCAGAAGCTGCATTTTGCCGCACCTTAACTGACCAAAAGTTTGGCGTGAACGGCTTATTAGCGATTGTTGCGCCGAATATGATGGTCAAACCAGCGACCGTGATGTTTAATAAAGTCACCATTAAAAATGGTAAGCAAGCCGTGCAAATGTTTGGTCCTGCACAACGCGGTATTGCCATGGCAGTGATGGATTGTGTGGCTGATGGCACTATCCCAATGGAAGAAGCGGATGACGTGTTTATCTGTGTGGGTGTGTTTATTGATAGTCGTGCAGATATGGATGACCGCATTCAAGATTGGAATTACAGAGCAACCAAGCAAGCATTGAAAAATGCCATCGCGCGCGAACCAAAAGTTCAAGATGTGGTAAAACTTTATATGGAAACAGCCCACCCATTTGCTGCTAACTAAAAGTTAATAATGTTTGCCTTTAGTAAAGAGCCCACATATTGATTCAATATGTGGGTTTTTTACTGCATTAAATGGTATAAGTCAGCGTAACTAATAGCACCGCTATGAAGCGCGCTAGCGACTAGAGAGGCTGTAACGTTATAGTCTTTGAGTTGATATAAATCTTGAGCATTGCGTATACCGCCTGCTGCAATCTGTTGGGTTAAAGGAGATTGCTGTTGCAATTGATGATGTAATGCCATATTTGGACCTTTTGCGGCACCCACATGAGTAAGTGACATAGCAATGACGCGTTGTGGCCAATATTCTGTTTTACTCAACAATTCATGAGGCCCTCTAAATCCATCTGAGAAAAAGTCTAAGGATAAAACAAAGTCTTTTAACCCTGACTTCATGGATAAGTAATCACCGAGTGATGTAAAATTTTCACTGCCTAGAATGCGTGTATATGGACAATTTTCCCAGATCGACAGGTCATTTCGATTTGCAACGCCAGCATCAAGCCAAATATTGAGCAGTGGAAATTTCTGCTGAATTGATTGAATGGTAATAAAATGATTTAACTGCTGACTATTTTGTTGTTGAATTGCGTTTAAATCTGCAATGTAGATTGTTTTAAATGGGTATAATTCAAGCAACGCATTACAAATTGCGATAGGCTCACTTGATTGACAAAGGCTTGATTGGATGGGTTGATAAGACTGTCGTTGCCCCTTTTTAGCATGCACCACTTGACCGTCAAGCAAATCGATAACTGGAATAATTTCCATACCTTGCGTTCTTTATAATTGATGAAAATATTTGTTTGTGAGTTTATCACCGCTGGTGGATTATATCGTGACAATCTGCCTCCCCGTTTGGCAAAAGAAGCATGCCTGATGCGCGATGCCCTGCTAAGTGACTTGGCGGATCTTAATGCACTAAACAATCAACCAATTGAAATCATGCAAACCTATGATCAGCGTCTCCTACCGCCGATATTAGGCTATGCCTCGCCAATCACTTTGCATGATGATGTATGGCAGGTGTGGGATACTTGTATTGAATCAGCTGATGCAGTTTGGCTGGTTGCCCCTGAAAGCGATGGCATATTATTGAAACTTGCTCAACGTGTTGAAGCACTTGGTAAGCCTTTGATTGGGGCTAAGCCACAAGCCATTGCATTAACAAGTAATAAATATCAAACATATCAAGCCTTAACGCAGGCAGGCATGTTGACGGTAGATACCTATTTATTTTCAGATCTACCAAACATGCATGTATCTGAAACGGGTTATGTGGTTAAGCGCATGGATGGGGTCAGTTGTGAAGACAGCTTTTATTTCAAAACCTACAATGAGATGTTAGTTTGCATGCAACAATCTCGGCAACAAACGCATATTGTGCAACCCTATATAGAGGGTATACCTGCCAGTATGAGCTGTGTTTTTTATAAAGATTCATTGGGTAAAACGAGCGCTAAAATTTTAAGCATTAATCAGCAACATATTTCAATAGATGCAGGTGAATTTTCATATTCTGGGAGTACACTAAATGTCATGCCAGAACTTGAACGAGAAATGCAATTTATTGCCCAACAAGTGGCAAGTGCAATCGATGGATTATTGGGATATGTGGGCTTGGATGTCATTGTAAGTAGTAAAGGTGTAATGTTGCTTGAAATTAATCCACGACTTACAACCTCTTATGTTGGCCTTAGACAAGGGCTTGGCATAAATCCAGTAGCTTTGATTTTGGATATGCTGATGCAAGGTCAAAGTCAATTATGGTCGTCAATCAATAGAGTAACGCAACAGGTTTATGTTTAAACATTCAATGATTATTGGTTGGGACGTGGGTGGTGCGCATTTAAAAGCGGCACAATTAAACGCACAAGGTCAACTTTTAAATGTCATACAAGTGCCGTGTGCGCTATGGCTGGGTCTACCGCAACTTGAACAAGCCATAACGCAGGTAGTCAATACCCTCAATATAGATAGTAATGCTCAGCATGTGGTGACCATGACAGGCGAATTGGCCGATTGTTTTAAGAATCGTCAGCAAGGGGTTGAGGCGATTAGTCAGAGCATGGCGCAACGTTTTGGCGTATCCACGTTATTTTACGCGGTTAGCCATGATGCATTTAACAAAGTAGAAAGCAGATGGTTAATGCAAGCACAGGTTGCAGAGTGTTATAAACAAATTGCTTCTTTAAATTGGTATGCTAGTGCCGAACTCTTAGCTAAGCAGGTCAATGACGCTTTGTTGATAGATATGGGCAGTAGCACCACGGATATCATGGTGTTACATGCTTCAGCACCTATGCCGAGAGGTCTGGATGATGCTAGCCGCATGCAAATGGATGAATTAGTCTATACTGGTGTGGTGAGAACCCCTGTGATGGCAGTAGCACAGCATGTGCCTTTTCAAGGTGAATGGGTTGCTGTAGCGGCAGAACATTTTGCTACGATGGCGGATGTGTATCGTGTATTAGGCCAATTAGATGAGGCACACGATATGGCTTCTACTGCGGATGGTCGAGAAAAAAGCGAGCAGGCAAGCCTAGCAAGGTTAGCAAGAATGATAGGGCGTGACGTTAATGACGCACTGCCTTCTGCATGGATATATTTAGCGCAAGCGATACATGCTGTTCAACTCAATCAAATACAGCAAGCTGTGATGCGCCAGCTCTCAAGAAATATATTATCTTATGATGCGCCAATCATAGCGGTTGGGGCTGGTGCTTTTTTTGTGGAGCAACTAGCGAGAAATATGAATCGTAAGTTTTTATCGTTAACACAAGCACTCCAATTAAGTCCATCCAATTCATCTCATTGGGCCAGCGTGTGTTTGCCTGCCTATGCAGTTGCTAAACTTTATGCAGAAGGTTTGCAATGACATTGCGTAAATTTCCATTAGCCTACACGGATAATAGCGCACGTATTTTTCAGAAAATTGCGCAGGAACCTTGGGCAGTATTTTTGGATAGTGGTAGACCCACCAGTCAATATGGCCGTTATGACATTATGGTGTCCGAGCCATTTTGTAAGTTGGTAACACAAGGGGGTATCACTACAATTACCGACAGTTCAGGCGTTAGAACTAGTTCAGAAGATCCTTTTGAATTGCTTAAGGCGCAACTAGCCCCATATGCGCATACGGGATCTGAAGTGCCATTTTGTGGCGGCGCGGTAGGCTATTTTGGTTATGATTTAGCGCGAAGATTGGCAACATTTTCAGCATCTAATAACTTACCAGAACAAATCCCGCAGATGATGGTAGGTATTTATGATTGGGCGGTGATTGTAGATCACAAGATACGAGAAGCATACTTAGTCAGCCAATGTTTGCATCCTGACACCGCCAACCAGTGGGAAGATTTATGTACAAAATTGTCTGCTACCATGAAAACGCAGGCAAACTCTGCTGCGTTTTGCGTCCAAACTGCTGTCGAAACTAATATGACCGAACAAGCGTACGCATCTGCATTTGTTAAAGTAAAACAATATATCGCTGCAGGGGATTGCTACCAAGTGAATTTAGCACAACGTTTTTCAGTACAAGCCAGTGGTGATGGTTGGCATGCCTATCAGCAGCTTAGAAAAATTAGCCCAGCGCCTTTTTTGGCCTATATGCGTTATCCTGAGCTAGAGATTATTTCGGGTTCGCCAGAACGTTTTGTACAAACCAAAGGTCAGCATGTTGAGACAAGGCCTATTAAAGGCACACGGCCACGTGCAAATAACCCAATACAAGATCAGAAAAACGCAATTGAACTACAACAGAGCTTAAAAGACCGTGCTGAAAACTTGATGATTGTGGATTTATTACGAAATGATATTAGCAAAAACTGTGAAATTGGTAGTGTTAAAGTCAATAAATTGTTTGCTTTAGAGAGTTTTGCAAATGTGCATCATTTAGTCAGTACTATAGTAGGGCGTTTAGCAATCGATAAAACTTCCATTGATTTGCTTAAAGGTTGTTTTCCTGGTGGTTCTATTACTGGTGCACCCAAGCTCAGAGCTATGCAGATTATTGATGAATTAGAGCCAAATCAACGTGGTATTTATTGCGGCGCAATTGGTTATATTGGCTTTGATGGTAATATGGATACTAGCATTGCAATTCGCACCGCAGTTTACTCTCAAGGCGAATTTAGGTTTTGGGCGGGCGGTGGTGTGGTAGCTGATTCTGAAATGCAAAAAGAATACAAAGAAACATGGGATAAAGCGTCGTCAATGTTGGCATTAGTAAATTGGAGGGGTCAAGATTAATAATAATAACCCGTTATCACCTGTAGTCAATAAAGAAAAGTCGAGGGATAACATGTGGGTCATCAAATTAGGCGGAAGCTTAATTGGTTCAGGCGAGCTGCGTGCTTGGTTGGATATGATTGCAAAAAATGGCGATGGCAAAGTAATTATTGTCCCGGGCGGCGGTGTTTTTGCTGATGCTGTTGAGCAAGCGCAAATTCTAAGCGGCGTGGATAATGCAACAGCGCACCGTATGGCAGTCATGGCAATGGAGCAATATGGCGTCATGATGATAGGGTTAAATCCTGCACTGGTGGCAGCAGATTGTGAGTTAGAAATTGCCGAGCGTGGCTGGCAACATTTAGGGATTGTTTGGCTTGCGAGCAGAATGGTAAATGCCGCAGATGATATTCCAAAAAGTTGGGATGTCAGCTCAGATAGTTTGGCGGCGTGGCTAGCGCATAAACTAGAGGCAGCACATTTGGTGATTGTTAAATCGGTGACGGTAAAAGCCGAGCAGTTATCGGTCAACAGCTTAATTGAACGTGGATGGGTAGATCCTTATTTTAATCAGGCAATACTGCAAGCAGACGCCAAAAATAAATTTAAAACATGGATTTTAGATAAAACCCAATATTCGATATTTAATGAATCTTTTCATGAAGATGCACTGAAACAGAATGCAATAGAAGTGCTTAATTAATGCGTGAGTTTAAATAAACATGAGTGATAAAATTAACGAGCCAGCAACCCATGAGCGTGTTTACTCTGATGACGAGGTCAATGCTAAACTTAATTTAGAATTGCCACACTGGTTTTTGGAAAACGGTTGGATACGCCGTAAATACAAAACTAGCGGTTGGAAAGGTACCCTTATGGTGGTGAATACCATAGGGCATCTGGCCGAGGCGGCTTGGCATCATCCAGACTTATCAATTTCTTATGCTTTTGTTCTGGTTAAATTATGCACACATAGCGCCAAAGGCATTACGGATAAAGATTTTGAGTTAGCCAAAAAAATTGAAGAGGTTGTGCAGTGGCAACCACATAAGCAACTGGTTGATGGTAAACCTTCTGCGCTAGAAGGCACACCTAATGAGGATGCTAGATTTAAATATATCAAATACGATTAGCTACTATTGGTTTGTAAGCAACAACCCTTCATAATAGCCAGCTTATTTGACTATGAGTGGTTGCATGACATCTTTACCTCCTGCCATTTTTATTATGGGTCCTACTGCTAGCGGTAAGACAAATCTTGCCGTTTCGCTTCATCAGCAACTACCTATTGAATTGATTAGTGTTGACTCTGCCTTGGTATATCAAGGCATGGATATCGGCACAGCTAAGCCAGATGCGGCAACGCTCAAGCTGGCACCACATCACCTGATTGATATTATTAAACCAACACAAGCTTATTCTGC
>CAYXGE010000008.1:0-6749 GCA_964464435.1 uncultured Methylophilaceae bacterium | reverse complement strand
ATGCAGCGCATACAACGTGCATTAGAGGTCTATGCTGTATCAGGTAGCACCATGACTGCGCTTTACGCGCAACAGCAACAAAGTGCTTTGCCGTATCGCTTATTAAAAATTGCATTAGTCCCTAGTGATAGAAAAGTCTTACATGCACGAATCGAGACACGTTTTAAGCAAATGTTAGCTGCTGGTTTTATTGATGAAGTCAAAGCACTATTGTTGCAATACCCATCTTTGCATGCTGACTCTACTTCAATGCGATGTGTAGGTTACAGGCAAGCATTAGCCTATTTAAATGGTGAATATGATGAACAGACTTTGCAAGATAAAGGCGTATTTGCAACAAGACAGCTTGCAAAAAGACAGCTGACTTGGTTACGTGGCATGGAAAACACCTTGTCATTAGATTGCCTCAGTGAAACACTTTTTAATGAAGCATTAATTAATATAAATCAATTTATTAAAATAAATAGTTAAAGTAAAATATTATATTAAATGTCAGAATTTAGTACGCATTTTTTTAGCAAACCAGCTGATGAAATTCATCTTAAGTTGCGTAAAAGTACCTTAATCGCTATTTCAATATCACTTATTTTACATTTGATACTATTCTATTTTCTACATCCTACTATTCAGCTTGAGTCTTCTGAAATTAGACGAAATCAACCATTGAGTGTACGTTTAGCTTCTCCTTCGTTGCCACCTAGTCCAATCATACCTAGTGAACCTGAAGTGGTAATAAAACCAGAACCAGTAAAACCTAATCAACCAAAGCAAAGAAAAACAACTAGGTCTGAAGATAGAAAAGTCATTGCGATTCCGAAATCAGAGCAAATCCCTGATTGGATGGTGCCTACTCCAACCCAAACGCCAAACCAAGCACCAACAGAGGCGCCTAGCGTTAAACCGGATACTAAATTGCCAAAATCAAACCCAAGCCCTGATGCACCGACCGATATGGCAAGTTATGTAGCTGCGCAGCGAGCCAAACGTGCTGCAGCGCAGGGTGTTTCTCCAGATATTTGGCAAGATGCCCCTGCTGAGAAAATGTCAGAGAGCGATCGTAGAGATGCGATTATTCAAAGAAACTTACAAATGGGCGTTAATGGCTTATTTCAGATTGTGAATATGAGTGAACAACACGCGCAATTTACTTTTAAGGGTTGGACCAATAGTATTAGTAGTGCAAAGCAAGAGTTGATTCAGGTTGAAGCGCAGCCTGGAGAGGATATTCACCTAGCGGTAGTTAAGCGCATGATTTCCTTAATCAGACGCTATCATCAAAAGGATTTTAACTGGGAATCACAACGACTCGGCAAAGTCATTGTGCTATCAGCGCGCCAAGAAGATAACGCTGGTCTAGAAGCGTTTTTAATGCAAGAGTTTTTTAGCGAGGCAGGCAAACGGTTTAATTGATGGACATTATCTAAAATGATGTTGAATTCGCGTTGCTGCCTCAACGCACTGCGCTAGAGGTTCAACTAGAGCCATACGAATAAAACCTTTACCTGGGTTTATGCCATGGGCTTCACGTGCTAAAAAGCTCCCTGGTAGAGCGGTAATATTTAAATCTCGATACAATGTTTGAGCCAAACTTAAATCATCTTGTCCAGTGCGTACCCAACAATAAAACGCAGCATCTGGCATTTCAATTTCAGGCCAAACTGACTTTAGCATCGGTACAATAGTGTTAAACTTTTCAGCATAAAGTTTACGGTTTTCAATCACATGCTGTTCATCTTGCCATGCATACATGCTGGCAGACTGTACAACAGGGCTCATGGCACAGCCATGATACGTGCGGTAAAGCAGAAATTTTTCTAATATTTTAGCATCCCCCGCTACAAATCCTGAACGCATGCCGGGAACATTAGAACGCTTAGACAAAGAACTAAAGATAACAAGCCGCGTGTAGTCACGTCCTAGCTGATGTGCTGCTTGAAGTGCGCCCAATGGCGGCGTGCTTTCGTCAAAATAAATTTCTGAATAACATTCATCGGCGGCGATGATAAAGCCATAACGGTCTGACAATTTAAAGAGAGTTTCCCATTGCGCTAAGCTCATTACTTTACCTGAAGGGTTGCCAGGCGAGCATACATAAGCGAGTTGCGTACGCTGTAAAATGCTCTCGGGCACGCTTTCAAAGTCCATGGCGTGATTATTTTCTGGCAGAGTATTGATGAAGTAGGGTTCTGCGCCTGCTAAAAATGCGGCGCCTTCATAAATTTGGTAAAACGGATTGGGGCTAATCACAATGGGGGCAGGGCGGCTGTTGTCAATGACCGCTTGGGCAAAGGCAAACAAGGCCTCACGGCTACCATTAATGGGAATAATCTCTTTTTCAACGTCTAATGCTGGAATTTGATATCGACGTGAAGCCCAATCTGAAATGGCTTGTCTCAGTGCTAATACTCCAAGTGTTGTGGGATAATTGGATAAACCAGACAAAGATTGCACTAATGCCTCTTGAATCACGCTAGGTGTTTCATGCTTAGGTTCGCCAATCGATAAATTAACTGCTGTATATTTTGCGTTGGGCGTAATGCCTGCAAATAAATCGCGTAATCGTTGAAAAGGGTAAGGTTGTAATTTATTTAGGTTAGGGTTCATCATTGGTTATTTATTAATGTCGTTTCTTTTCAGCAAGTGGATAATATCCAAGTCATGAAAAACGGTGGTTTTGTATTAGGTTTAATTATAATCGGAGTAGCATGGCTTCAACAAAAAATTATCTAGCAATTTTTGGCTTACTATTTGGTGCATTGTGTTGGGGGGTGATTTGGTACCCGTATCGCATCATGCAAGAAGCAGGGGTTACAGGAGTGGCCTCAAGTTTTTATACCTACTTGATTGCCTCAACTATAGGCGCACTCATATTCTTTAAGCAATTTAATGGCCTGCATCGTTTGCCCAGAACAATATGGATGTTGGCATTAGTAGCGGGCTGGACAAATTTAACCTATGTGCTGGCAGTGATTGATGGTGAGGTCATGCGGGTGATGCTGTTGTTTTATTTATCACCAGTATGGACCATGTTTTTAGCGCATTTTTGGCTAAAAGAACGTACAGATAAACGCAGCGTATTAATGGTTGCAATATCGTTGTGTGGGGCGTTTATTATGCTTTGGCAGCCCAATGCGTTACCGTTACCTAATAACGCCTCTGAGTGGCTTGCATTAGGCTCTGGTATGGGGTTTTCGCTCACCAATGTAATTACCAGACGCTCACATCATTTAAGTTTGGCAGCTAAGTCCATGTCGGTATGGTTGGGCGTGATGGGGCTGGCTTTAATTGTCATGTGTATGCAAGCGCAACCTGCTACCTTGCCAAATCAGTTTACACTGCTTAATTGGGTGGTAATGACCTTTATTGCATTACTGTTAGTAGCCGCTACTTTGTTAGTGCAATATGGGGTTACTCATATGCCCGCTACAAGAGCATCGGTATTGTTTTTATTTGAGTTAGTCGTTGCTGCGATTGCTTCTTATTATTTGGCTGACGAAGTCATGTCGCCAAATGATTGGATAGGTGGGTTACTCATTATCGGGGCAGCCCTCTATGCAGCAAATATAGAGGAGCATGAGCGTGTATAGCTAAAAATAAACTGCTATGCGCTAACTATTAATAATGCTACCAAAACCACCTGCGCCGCCCGTTGAACCTTCGGCTGCAAAGCGGATTTTGAGTGAGAGATCATTGCGTGAGTCAGCAAAATTAAGCGCGTTTTCTTCAGTGATTTTACCTGTGCTAAATAACCTAAACAGGGCTTGGTCAAATGAGCACATGCCTATATCGGTATTATTAGCCATAATTTCTTTAATCTCGTCTGTTTTAGACTTCATAATTAACTCCCCAATATAAGGGGTGTTAATTAACACCTCAATCGCCGCAACACGTTTTGCCAACACGCCAGGCACCAAACGTTGTGAAATAATGCCAACTAAGTTGAGTGATAAGCCTAGCAACAAGCCTTGTTTTGCATCTGGCGGAAAAAATGAAACAATACGTTCCAAGGCCTGATTTGCATTATTAGCATGTAATGTGGCTAAGCATAAATGTCCTGTTTCAGCATAAGATAAGGCATGTTTCATGCTATCAGCATCCCGTACTTCCCCAATTAAAATGACATCAGGTGCTTGGCGCATCGCATTTTTAAGGCCGTTGTCAAAACTATGGGTATCAATACCAATTTCACGTTGGTCTACCACAGACTTTTGGTGTGAGTGAACAAACTCAATGGGGTCTTCTAGTGTAAGAATGTGTCCGCTTTCGTTACGGTTACGATAGTCAATCATGGAGGCTAGGGTGGTTGATTTACCTGAACCTGTAGCGCCTACTACCAAAATAAGTCCACGTTGTTTTAAAATTAAATCTTTTAAAATGGACGGTAAACCCAGTTGCTCAAAAGATGGAATCTCATCTTTAATGTGGCGAATCACCATGGAAACTTCACCACGCTGTTTAAACACATTGACGCGAAAACGACCAATTTCATCACGGCTCATGGCAAAGTTCATCTCAAGTTCGCGTTCAAATTCAGCTTGTTGGGCAGGGCTCATAATCGAGTAGGCAATTTCTTTTACCATACCAGGCCCCATCACTTGACCGTTGATAGGGCGTGTATTACCTTCCACTTCAATATGAATGGCAGTCCCAGTGCTAAAAAACAAATCAGAACCTGACTTATCTACCATGAATTTTAAAATGGGCGTAATGTCGATTGCTGCCATAGATAATTGTCCTATTGTGTACTTTCTTTTCGTTGCGTCAACTCTAGCATATCCAAATAGGCTTGCTCAAGTTTCTTAACAAATGAAGCAGGTTCGAATAAAGGTAAGCGCTTAGGTTGGGTTAGCTTTTGTTTTATTTGATGATACAAATGATGATCTTGTGCAATGTTAATAGCTAATGTTTGGTATTGCGATAAATCTTGGGTAATCAAAGTGTCAAGCTGACATTGCCTAAGCAGGCTAGCAGCCACTCGGCTTGCAAAGGTTTCTCCACACAGTGTAAGCACGGGTAGCCCCATATAAAGGGCATCACTACAAGTAGTATGTGCATTATAGGGCGCAGTGTCTAAAAATAAATCTGCGTGCAGATGTCGCGCCAAATGTTCGGCAATGGCTACTCTTGGCGCAAAAATTAGTCTATTTCCAGCAATACCAGATTGTTCTGCGGCTTTGATTAAATTGGCTTTAGCCCATCGATTGCATTCTAAAAGCCATAGCACCGCGTTTGGTACCGCTTTTAGAATATGCATCCATGCATTAAACACATCTGGCGTGATTTTAAAGGTTTGATTAAAGCAACAGAATACAAAAGCATCCTCTGGTAAGCCAAGAGATTCTCTTGATGGTGATTTGCCGACAGGGCGACTGCTATTGTTGGGCTGATAACATGGCAATTTGATTAAGGTTTCTGCATAGCCTTGCTCAATACCCTTTGGTGTTATAGTTTCGTCTGTAATGAGGTAATCAAACAGTGGTTCTTGGATGCCATTGCGTGTGATGTAGCCCATGCTCCCTGGAAAGCCAAGCCAATTGACTTGTACTTTAGCTGGGCGCATTGCGGCAATGCCACTGCGGCTGGTTTGGGTATATCCAGTTAGATCAATTAAAATATCCACTTCACGAGCCGCGATATCTTTTGCAACAGCCTCTAATGACCAATCATGAATATTAATAAAGCTATCAAATGCTTGTTCAAGGCGTTTACGTTCAGCACTTTTGTCATCTAGTCCGTAGGCGTAGCCTAGTATTTCAAAGCGCGTTCTGTCGTGTGACTCAATCAACTCTGTGATTAAAAACGCAAGAGGATGTAATCTGAAATCACTAGACAAATAGGCAATTCTAATCGCTGAGTTTTGTTTTTTATTTTTATTAATAGTTAATTTATTCAATATATTATATTTATTATTTAACCAATTACTTGAACATTTTAACTGTTCTAAAGCCGTTGTTTTAGGCATGGCTAAAAAGGCAAACGGGGATACCAAGGCTTGAGGTGTATGGTTGACCAAATCTCGTATTTGTTGAATGTCTTCTGACAAATGTTGCCAATCACAGATATGTTGCTTTTGATGCACTAAATGGACTTTAGCGTGGTACAGCTTGGGGTTAAGTTGCAGGGCTGTTTCGTAGGCTTGTATGGCTTTGTCCAACTGACCCAGTTCGCGCAGCACGTTGCCAATATTATTATAAGCATCGGCATCTTTTGGGTTGAGTTGAATCGCTCTTTGGTAACTTGCTAAGGCTTGTTCTACTTGTCCCATTTCACGTTGGGCGTTTCCTAAGTTAAAAAAAGCGGCATTGCTAGGCTCAACTTGGGCACTTTGTTGAAAGTAATTGGCTGCATTTTTCTGCTGGTGAAGCGCGCTATAACAGTTGCCTAATTGCAATAAAATTTGCGGGTGATTAGGCGCTAAATTGAGCGCTGTTTGATATGCGGCCACTGCCTCTTTGTGTTGCTGCGCGGCTAAATACACACCGCCTAAATCATAGTGCAAAGCAGGGTCGTCTGGTGTTTTTGCAATCGCGGTTTTGAGTTGTTGTAAGGCATCCATATGTGCAATATTACCTCAAAGCGCATTGAGTGATGAGCCGTTTAAGCCCCATTTCACGTAATGTATAGCGGTTAGGGTTAATAGCAATCGCTAGCTCAGCATCAATAGGCAAAGGCTCTTGGCAAATGAGGCTAGCAAGAATTTCTGCGCAAAACGGCGCAGTAATCAGACCTTTAGAACCATGCCCAACATT
>CAYXGE010000007.1:18895-36714 GCA_964464435.1 uncultured Methylophilaceae bacterium | reverse complement strand
GTTGGTGTGCAGATGGTGTGTTTGGCTGCGCAGAACTTAGCCCAACCTACTCGCTTTTAAACAACACAAAATGAAATGTATGACTTTTAGTTAATAAGAATACATGATAAAAACCATAAAAGTTAGTAAGGGCATGAAGGTGAGATTGCGTTATAAAAATAGAAGATAGAAGATGGATTGATGGAAAACATACGGCGGACTGTTAACGAGTCCTCCCTACGAGCTAAAAGGCAAAGTGACTATTCTATTCATTACCCATCAACTACCCAAGGGATTGCAGGTGGATGAGGCAGTATTGTTAGGCAGTGAAAACAAACATGAACAAGCAACACCAACAGCACAAAGTAATTTACAAACGAGTAATGTAGATAAGGCAGAAGTATGAGTGATGAAGAGATAAGACGTTGTCTGTCCCCTATTATTTACTCTATTACTATGTCCTTGCGGCGAATGATGAAGACTGGAGGGTAGCGGCATGAGTAAATTAGGTATCACAAACAGAGTTGCTAACAAATCGAACCAACTCAAAACTATATTGCTAAGCAGCTTCACCTTGCTTTGCCTAACTGTTTCTACTACTGCTCATGCGGAATTCAGAAAAGCCGTTGATGCACTTATTGATAGAAATCCTAAAGGCTTGATGAAGGAGGTACGTGATGCAGTAAAAAAGAAGCAGAATGATGGCATTCTCTTGTTTATCAGTGCGCTGCAGATTGGGTTTATGTCGAGCCAGGTGGAAGCTAACGGTCTTGCGGGTTCGTATCGAAATTCGCCTAAAATTAAAATACCAGCACGCGTAGGGCGGATAAGTTTACGCAATCCGCCGAATGAAAAAATGTCTCACACTCTAAAATCTTTCAAAATTCTTCCGACGGATAACGCTGCGCTCATCCGTCCTACAAAATATGCCTGATTATCGTCGTAATCGGGTGATGGGCGGTACTTACTTTTTCACTGTCAATTTACTTGAGAGACGTACTAATCTATTGGTGGCACATATTCAACTGCTTCGTTCTGTTGTTAAAACTGTGCAAAAAAACCAACCATTTCATATTGATGCGTGGGTGGTGCTACCAGACCATATGCATTGCGTGTGGACTCTGCCTGAGGGTGATGATGATTACCCTAGCCGTTGGAAAGCAATTAAAACGCTTTTTTCACGCGCTATACCAAAAACTGAGCGACTTTCTGCGGTGCGTCAAGCAAAAGGCGAACGTGGTATTTGGCAACGCCGCTATTGGGAGCATACGATACGTTCTGACAAGGATTATCAAGCACATGTGGATTATGTACACATTAACCCCGTAAAGCATGGTTTGGTGCAAACGGTTAAAGATTGGCCTTATTCAACCTTTCATAAAATGGTGGAGCAAGGTATTTACCCAGAAGATTGGGGTGGTGCTATGGAAGATAGTTTGAGCTATAAAGATTAATATGTGATTTAAACAAAACGTATGGAGGTCTGTAAACGAATCCGCCCCACGCTAGCCTATGGTAAAATGCACCATTTTATTTCTCTCGCTAAGCGTTAAAGCTCATGGCAATTACCATTAAAAACTCTGTTGATATTGAAAAAATGCGCGTTGCAGGCAGGCTTGCATCTGAAGTGCTTGATTATATTACACCGTTTGTGCAACCTGGTATCACTACTGAAAAGTTAGATAGTCTTTGCCATGATTACATGGTGAATGTGCAAAAAACGATTCCTGCGCCACTTAACTATGCTCCGCCAGGCCATGTGCCCTACCCTAAGTCAATTTGCACTTCGGTTAACCACCAAATTTGTCATGGCGTGCCTGGCCCTAAAGTGTTAAAAAATGGTGATATTGTAAATATTGATATTACCGTGATTAAAGATGGTTACCACGGCGATACCAGCCGTATGTTTCATGTGGGTGAAACCTCAATTCAGGCTAAACGATTGTGCGAGGTGACCTATGATTGTATGTGGATAGGCATTAATAAGGTGAAGCCTGGTGCCACGCTGGGCGATATTGGCCATGCCATTCAAACATATGCGGAGAAACAAGGGTTTAGTGTGGTGCGTGAGTTTTGTGGCCACGGTATTGGTAAAAAATTTCATGAAGACCCGCAAGTCTTGCATTATGGCAAGGCTGGCACAGGCTTAAAACTGCAAGAAGGTATGATGTTTACCATAGAACCCATGATTAACGCAGGTAAACGCGACATTAAACAACTTGGTGATGGTTGGACCATTGTCACCAAAGACCATAGTTTATCTGCACAATGGGAGCATACTATTTTAGTTACAGCCACTGGCTTTGAAGTGATGACAGTTTCAGCAGGCTCACCTGCGATTCCTGCTTTTGTGCAGATATAGTAAACCTCATGCAACCGCTTGACTCTCAGCAAATAGAGCTTAATGTTGCCCACTGGCGTCAACAATTTCAGTCACAACAAGCATCTTTACGCACGCAGTTTTTCGCTAAGCCTAATACCAAAGGTTTAATCAAACAACAATGCAAATTAGTTGATGCTTTATTGCTGGATATTGCATCACGCTTACATTTGCCAAGTAGCCTGTGTTTAGTAGCTGTAGGCGGCTATGGCCGTGGTGAGCTATTTCCTTACTCAGATATTGATTTATTAATTTTACTGCCCGCAGACCCAAGCCCAGCGCTTAATCAACAAATTGAGCAAATGGTGGGCGTGTTGTGGGATATTGGTTTATCGGTTGGTCATAGCGTACGCACACTTAACGAGTGTGTGGATGAAGCTGCTAAAGATGTAACAGTCCAAACCAATATGCTGGAAGCGCGTTTACTCTCTGGTAGTAAATCTTTGTTTAAAACATTCTGGCATCAATTACTGCAACGCATTGATGCTAATACGTTTTACCAAGCTAAAGTCAAAGAGCAAGACCAGCGCCATGCTAAATTTAACGATACCTCACACAACCTTGAGCCCAATGTAAAAGAAAGCCCCGGTGGCTTGCGTGATTTGCAGACAATTTTATGGATTGCGAGTGGGGCAAAATTAGGCAATACATGGCATGCGCTTCTTAAACAAAACATCATTACACCTCATGAGCTAAGACAGATTAAAAAGCATGAGCAAACCCTGCAAATGATGCGTATTAGGCTTCATTACTTGGCCAGACGAAGAGAAGATAGGCTCATTTTTGATTTTCAAAATGATTTAGCCGAGCAATTAGGCTTGCAAAACACGCGTGATAAACGTGCTAGTGAGCAATTGATGGCACGCTTTTATACCAGTGCAAAGTATGTCATTTTAATTAATGAAATTTTATTACTGGCAATTCAAGAGAGAATTTTTACAGGGGCGCATCAGGTCATTAAATTAAGTGCGTATTTTGAGTCGCGCGATGGCTTGCTAGCTGCCACAAATCCTAATCTGTTGCAGCGCAAGCCCTCTGCCATCCTTGAGATTTTTTTAATGCTAGAAAAGCATTCTGAGCTTAAAGGCATTAGTCCGAGTTTATTACGAAGTTTGGCAAGGGTTAAAACCTTAGTTAATAGAGAGTTTAGGCAAAGTGCACAAAATAAAGCCTTATTTATGCGCATTATTAAACAGCCGCAAGGGGTGCAAAATGCGCTAAAACTCATGAATAGATACGGTATCTTGGGGTCTTATTTGCCCGTATTTGGCAAAATTGTAGGGCAAATGCAACATGATTTATTTCATGTGTATACCGTAGATGAACATATTCTGAATGTACTAGGCAATCTATATCGCTTTTCTCAAGCTCAGTATAGTCATGAGTTTCCTTTGTGTAGCCAGCTTTTTGCCCAGTTTAAAAAGCCTCATTTATTGTATCTAGCGGCCTTGTTTCATGATATTGCAAAAGGCCGTGGTGGTGACCACTCTACCCTTGGCACCCTTGATGCCATGAAGTTTTGTAAGTCTCATGGACTTAACACCACTGATAGTAAGCTTGTTGCATGGCTAGTTGAAGCCCATTTAACCATGTCTAGCGTGGCACAAAAGTCAGACTTGTCTGACATGGAAGTGATTCGCCATTTTGCCCACTACGTAAAAAACGCACGCAAACTGACTGCATTGTATTTACTGACCGTTGCCGATATTCGTGGTACCAGCCCTAAGGTATGGAATGCATGGAAAGCTAAACTACTAGAGAATCTTTATTATGCATCCCTGCGCTATCTGCAAGGTACGCAAACCAATTCAGAATCGATGGTTAAATCGCGGCAACAAAAGGCATTGGAAACTCTTAGTTATTATGGAATTAGCCAAGCCAGCTACAGCGCACTATGGAGTAAACTAGGCAATGCATATTTTATTCGCCATGACAGTCAAGAAATAGCATGGCATACGCGCTTGCTTGCCGTACATGTAGATACATCTATGCCGATTGTACGCACCCGTTTAAGCCCTGCTGGCGACGGCATACAGGTTATGCTATATACGCAGGATCAATCTGATTTATTTGCTAAAACCTGCAGTTTTTTTGAGCGTTTAGGCTACACCATTTTAGAAGCAAAAATTCATACCACCAACCATGGCTATGCACTTGATACATTATTGGTATTAGACCCTAATGACAAATCTGTTAGCTATCGCGACCTATTAAGTTATATAGAGTACGAATTGACGCAAAAACTAAGCTCAACTGATCCACTTGAATCGCCATTAGAAGGACGCTTAAATCGCCAAGTTAAACATATGCCGATTACTCCGCAATTACAACTTAAAGCCATTAATCACAGTATGCATTACCAGCTCTCAATTGCCACTAATGATAGACCTGGACTTTTATCTCGTATGGCGCATGTCTTTTTACAACATCAACTCAGGTTGCATACCGCTAAAATTAACACCCTAGGCAACCGTGCAGAAGATACCTTTTTGATTTCAAGCAATACGGGTGAAAAAATAGCCGATGAACAATTAAAGCAACTTGAAAAAGATTTGATTAAATCACTTTAATATAATTTAATAAGATATTGATTTTAATAAACTTTATAAAAAAATAAAAGCCAGCAATGCTGGCTTTTATTTTAATAACTTTAAACGTTTAAGCGTTTGTCTTAAAATTAGTTTAAAGCATCTTTTAATGCTTTACCTGCGCGGAAACCAGGCGCTTTACGAGCAGCGATTTTGATTTCTTTACCAGTTTGTGGGTTACGACCAGTACGAGCAGCGCGTTTAGATACTGTGAATGTACCAAAACCAATCAATGTTACGGTATCACCTTTTTTCAACGCAGCAGTTACGCTGTCTGTGAATGCATTTACAGCTTTACCAGCTGCGGCTTTACTGATGTTGGCGGCACTAGCGATTTGCTCGATTAACTCTGCTTTATTCATTTTGTGGGTTTTCCTATAGTGTTGGTTTATCGGAATGCATATATTACTCTAGCCTTTGACGGTTTGTTACACTTTGTCGCAATAAATGCTAAAAAATTTACAATTTAATGCAACTTTTTTATGTTTTTACGATAAAAACCGTAGCTAGCCCATAAAATATAGGGGTTCAAGCCAATAATGTCAAATTAAAATTGTTAACAAATGACTAAAATGACAGTTGCCCAGACAAATACCATGCTGATTGACTGTCTTTATCAGCAATATTACCTAAATCTACGTATGCCGCTGTAATTGCAACATTACGAATTGGAAACCATGCAACAAATACATCTTTTGCATCATCCTCTTTGAATGTTGATAAATTGTTGGGTTTAGCACGATATTCTGCACCAACTAATAGATTATCTGAAATCATGATTGCGGCTGAAACGGCTGGTTGTAATCTAAACCCCTCACGATCTCCACCAAAACCCAAAATACCGAATTGATTTGCTTGCGTTGCTAATAATGCACCGTTAAGTAACAAATTTCTGCCTGCTATTGCCCCTAGATATAACTTTGAGGCACTTGCGTAAAAATCCCAGCCACTTGCATTCCTAGCACCTATTGCTTTGGGCACCAGATCATAATCTTCATTTCGTTTGTAATTAACCCCCAAAGAAATTTGTGGATAACTTAAATCTTGATCATAAATTGCATCACCAAATACACGCCATTTTGCGCCTATCGTGTTTACAGTAATTGACTCACCTGGAACGGTATTACTCAATCCAAAATTCTGTTGCGCAAAAGATAGCTCGAGGCGATTGTAGATACCAACATTGACACCGCTAGAAGTTAAGTCAAAACCATCACGCGTTCTGGCTTTAGTATAAAACACAGAGCCGCCGATTTGTTCATCAGTGCCATATCCAGCTATCAGCGCCCAAGGTACTAAACCTCCCCCGCCCATACCCTCTATTTGTGTCACACCGCCTGTCGCTAACAATCTATCACCAGCTTGAGCCAGACTGCAAAACAAGCCAAAAAGAGAAAAAAATATCGTGTTGAATTTAAACATTTTGAAACCTTAATTACTTTTATCACATCATAATGCTAGTTTAATCAGCATTTAATTGTTTTAAAGAATAAGATGATAATCACTAAGCTATTTCTTAGATACGATTCAATAGTGAGTCGCTAAAATTACATAATCAAAATTAAACTTCTTTTGAGGTAATCGATGAGATTAAGAATTGGTAGTTTTGTTCGTTATATATTAATGCTAAGTTTAATTTTTATTGGCATGTCAGTATATGCTCAAGATTCCGATAAAACTCTATTTGAACGCATTGGTGGATTACCAGTACTGACAAAGATTGTAGATGAAACCATTGAAGAATCAGCCAAGAATCCCAAAACACAACGCTCATTTAAAGATATCAAACTTAAAACACTAAAACAAAGCATCGTGCAGCACCTTTGTCACCTAACTGGCGGTGGATGTACTTATGAGGGAGAAAGCATGCGTAAGGCACATGCAGATGCAAAAATCTCAAGCGCTGAATTTGAAGTGTTTGTCGAAATTTTTAGGTCTTCATTGAATCGCCATATTGAAACACGGGAAAAAAATGAATTACTTAAGATACTTGCGCCTATGAAACGTGATATTGTAAGTCAATAAATTTTATTAGATTTATGACTATGATAAGAAAAATGAGATTAATTAATTTGAGAATTATTTTGCTAAGTACGCTATTTGCGTGCGCAAATATCTATGCTTCTGACATGACAGTTTTGGTGACAAATAAACTGGGCAAACCGATTGAGAATGCAGTTGTATATTTTGAACCCAATGGTAATAGGGCAATACCAGAAGTAAGTACCATATCAATAGCCCAAAAGAACAAAACCTTTATACCGCTTGTGAGCGTGGCGCAAGTTGGTACGCAAATTCAATTTCCTAATCAAGATTCAGTTAAGCATCACGTTTATTCTTTTTCACCCGCAAAAACGTTTGAACTTAAATTATATTCTGGTACAGCGCCTAAAAGTATTGTGTTTGATAAGGCAGGTACAGTAGTACTTGGCTGTAATATTCATGACAATATGCTTGCATTTATTCATATTGTTGATACCCCGTATTTTGCAAAAACAGATACTTCAGGCACTACAATCATCAAGAATCTACCCAAAGGCAAATACACACTTAAGGTATGGCATTATGCAACCGTTAAAGAAAATACGATCTACGAGCAAGTTATGAATGTCAATCAATCTGAATCCTTAGCAATTAGTATAGATATCCAACCCATTTAATACACTCAGCATGATATTTAGAAGCTTAAAAACAAGAATTTCGGTTATTTTTCTTGGATTAATTCTTACAATTCAGCTGATTGGTTCAATTGCAATTCATCTTAGTATCGAAGAAAACGCGCGAAAAACGGTGATGAATAATCTTGCAATTGGTGAAAAAATTTTTCTCAATCTGTTAGATCATAATGGCGAGAGCTTAACGCAAGCTGCCAAAATTCTTGCCACTGATTATGGTTTCAGACAAGCGATTGGTTCAAATGATTTTGAAACCATTCTATCGGCAGTGAGTAATCATCAATCTCGTATCAATGCAGACATTGCTTTTTTCTATTCAAATCAACATGAAAAACTCATTGCCTCAGGAAGTGTATCTGAACCAGAGGCTCACGCGCTTATACTCAAATTAATTGATTCAGCAGCAAATGGCGGGGAAAACCGTACTTTTATCATTTTAAAAAAACAGCCCTATCAATTAGTTGCAGTGCCAGTTAAAGCACCAATTACGATTGGTTGGATTGTAATGGGCTTTGAGATTAATAATAAATTGGCGGATAGCCTGCATACCTTGAGCAACCTAGAAGTGACTTTTATTAGTCAATCTTCTGATAGCAGATGGCTTTCAAATGCGAGTACTTTGGGAGCAGATGCAGCAAAAATATTAACGCAAAATTTAAATGCATATACTCACAAAAATGCACATTATTACGAACTGAACATTAATAATACAAACTATGGTTCTCGGTATGTGAAGGTGCATGATGACATATTTGTAATGCTGCAACAGTCTATTGACCAGGCAACTGCCCCCTATAAAACCCTACAAACCAACCTTTTCATATTGACACTGATTGGCGCATCCGCATTTGTACTTGGTATTTATTATGTGTCAAATTTGATTACTCGCCCAATAAGTTCATTAGCAAATTCTGCCAAAGCATTAGAAAAAGGAAACTATGTTGAGTTGGATGCTTCTCGCAAAGATGAATTAGGTCAATTGAGCAAAGCATTTAATAATATGTCGAGCACAATCATACAGCGTGAAAAAAGAATCTCACTGCTCGCATTTAACGACAGCCTAACCAAACTACCTAATCGCTTAGCCTTTATTCAAAGAGTTGAAAAATTATTGATAGAAAGCAAAAATAACTTAGGGTCTTTTTCTGTATTAGTGATGGATATTAATCGTTTTAAACAAATGAATAATATTTTAGGACATGACCAGTGCAATTTAGTACTGATTAGTGTTGCAAATAGACTTAGCAAATCCATTCGAGAAGACAAAGACTTTATCGCGAGATTAGGAGGAGATGAGTTTGCCGTGCTTCTTGCTAACACTCACTCTAATCAAGCAAGAGAAGTTGCACTCAAACTCATAGATGCACTAGAAGTTCCTGTTCCAATCAATGACCAGTCTGTCGATATTAGTGCAGGCTTTGGTCTGGCCAATTTTCCTGAACATGCGGACTCTACTGAACAACTCATGAATAGAGCTGAAATTGCGATGTATGTAGCCAAAAAGCAAAATGTTGGATGTGTTATCTATGACCATAAATTTGATGCAACAAGTCAGGCAAACTTATCAATGGCTTCTAATCTTAAAGAAGCCATTTATAAAAACCATCTCTTGCTATATGTGCAACCTAAAGTTGATCTGGCTAGCCAAAAGGTGACGGCTACTGAAGCATTAATACGTTGGCGCGACCCAGAAAAAGGCTTTATTTTTCCTGATGAGTTTATCCCATTTGCAGAACAAACAGGTTTGATTCGCGAGCTTACGCAATGGGTTTTAAATGAATCAGCAGCGTTTTCAAAATTATGCAAAGCAAATGGCCATCCTGTTTGTGTTGCAGTGAACATTTCCGCAAGAGATTTAATTGACCACGACTTACCCACTAAGCTGGCATCAATACTTAATCAAAATGGTTTGTCGATAGAAGATATTTCGCTTGAAATTACTGAAAGTAGCATTATGGATGACCCAACAAGGGCAAACTTAACGCTGGATAATTTACATAAAATGGGCGTTAAGCTCTCGATTGATGATTTTGGTACTGGTCATTCTTCGCTCTCATATTTAAAAAACCTACCGGTGAGTGAACTTAAAATAGATAAGTCATTTGTACTTAATCTTGAAGATAATTTAAATGACAAAATGATTGTGCAGTCTACTATTGCACTAGGCCACTCTCTAGGATTAAAAGTGGTTGCCGAAGGGATTGAAAATGAAACTGTTTGGAATATTCTAGCGGAAATGGGTTGTGACTATGGACAAGGTTACTATATGGCAAAGCCTATCCCAGCTAATGACTTTCTAGCTTGGGTAAAAGAATGGAATCGCCAACATCATGTTGTAATACTAAAAGGCCTAGACAAAGATTCATCGAAGCAGGCTTAATTTACAATCAGTCGTCTATTATAGGCTGACCAGGAAACAGTGTTTCTGTAAAGCCAAACTTTGTCATATCTTCAATACGCATAGGATAAAGAACGCCATCTAAATGGTCACACTCATGTTGCACCACGCGTGCATGAAACCCACTGACTAATCGATCAATAGGGTTACCAAATTGATCAAACCCCTGATAATGAAGACGTTGGTAGCGTGGCACTACACCGCGCAAACCTGGAACAGATAAACATCCCTCCCAGCCCTCTTCTTTAGCCTCTCCTATTGGCGTAAGAACTGGATTAATTAATATTGTATAAGGCACTAAATTAGCATCTGGATAGCGCGGATTTGGCGCGGTATCAGTTTCTTTTTGACCAAATATCACTACCCGTAAACTGACCCCAATTTGCGGCGCGGCAATACCTGCGCCGTTCATTTCAACCATCGTGTCTTGCATGTCTTCAATTAAAGCATGCAATTCAGGCGTATCAAATGCTGTAATTGGTTTTGCCACCTGAAGCAAGATAGGGTCGCCCATTTTTAATACCGATTTAACAGGCATGCGCTAACACCACTTGTTCAATAATATGACGTACTTTGTGCATGCTTTGCTCTAACACTTGAGCTATTTGTTCATATTGAATGCCATTAGCGCTAGTTGCGCGCCCTGCCGCATGGTTGGCCACGGGGCAAATTACAGCATAATGCATTTCTAGCTCTCTTGCTAACGCCGCTTCTGGCATGCCTGTCATACCGACTAAAGTTGCGCCATCACGTTCTAAACGATTAATTTCTGCCGCCGTTTCAAGACGAGGCCCTTGCACAGCAGCGTATACGCCGCCATCTATTAAAGTTTGCTTAGCTTGTTTTGCCGCGTTTAGACAAACAGCACGCATATCAGCGCAATACGGTTCAGTAAAATCAATATGTTTGACTAGTTGTTCATCACCATCAAAATAGGTATGTTTACGGCCATGTGTATAATCTATAAGCTGATGTGGCAAGACAATATCACCGGGTTTTAATTGCGCTGAAATGCCACCCACGGTAGCTACGGCAACAATATTTTTTACGCCCTCTGAGTGCAACGCCCATATGTTGGCGCGGTAGTTAACCTTATGTGGTGGAATGGTATGCCCTGCCCCATGACGTGGAATAAACACCACAGAATGCGATGCGATTTTGCCAAACGTTAGCGGTCCCGATGGTTCGCCGTAAGGCGTGCGAATAAGTTGTTTACGGGTCACGGTTAAATTAGCTAATTGCGTAAGTCCTGTTCCACCGATGATGCCTAGCATGTGTTTTCCTTATTGTGTTTGTTTAATTGTAGCGCATGTTGCTTGCTTATTCATCAAGCTGACGCTTATTTATGGCATACTTATACCATGAATCAAAGTATAGAAAACTCGCTACAAAGTAGTATGCAGCTTGCCAGTTCGCATTACGAAAACTTTCCAGTGGCCTCTTTTTTACTTCCCAAACACCTTAGAGCACCCATTAGTTTAATCTACGCGTTTGCGCGACAAGCAGATGATTTTGCTGATGAAGGCGAGCTCACTTCTGAACAAAGATTAGCCTTGCTTAATGGGTTTAAACAAGAACTTGATTTAATACAAGCCTATATTAACCCCAATACTGCGTTTTTTTTAACGCTACAAGCCATGATGCGCGAAAAAAAACTGCCACTTGCGCCATTTTATGATTTGCTAGATGCATTCAGCCAAGATGTGGTAAAAAGCCGCTATGCAAACTTTGGTGAAGTCATGGACTATTGCCGTCGCTCCGCCAACCCCGTTGGGCGTTTATTATTACATTTATATGGTCAAGTAACGCCTCGCAATATTGGCTACGCTGATGCGATTTGCTCTGCATTACAAATCATCAATTTTTTACAAGACGTTGCTATTGATTATAAAAAAGACCGCATTTACTTTCCGCAAGATGAAATGCAACGGTTCAACATTACTGAGGCGCAAATTGCCAATGGCGATACAAGTGGTGAATGGACTAACTTTATGCTGTTTCAAATTAACCGTGCGCGACAATTATTGCAATCAGGTGCACCTTTGGGTTTGGTGCTACCAGGCAGAATTGGCATTGAGATGCGCATGATTATTGCAGGTGGTGAACGTATTCTTAAAAAGCTACATGCATCGCGTGGCAATATGTTTCAACAACGCCCTGTGCTTGAAAAAAAGGACTGGGCTATTATTATTTTTAGAGCGTTAACTAAAAAATGACACCACAACAATATTGCCAAGAAAAGGCCTCTGCTAGCGGCTCAAGCTTTTATTACAGCTTTGTGTTTTTACCCAAAGCCAAACGTGAGGCCATTACTGCGTTGTATGCGTTTTGTCGTGAAGTAGATGACATTGCCGATGAGTGCACAGACCTTAATATTGCTAAAACCAAGCTTGCTTGGTGGCGTAGTGAGGTTCGCAATTTATACGCTGGTTCTCCACAACACCCAGTTAGTAAAGCCTTGGCCGAGCCTATTGAAACCTACAACTTGAGTGAAGAGCACTTTTTAGAAATTATCGATGGCATGGAAATGGATTGCGACCAAAATCGCTATGGTAGTTTTAAAGAGTTACAGTTGTATTGTTATCGTGTTGCTAGCGTAGTTGGTTTGTTATCTGCCAACATTTTTGGCTACAGCAACCGTAACACACTTAAGTATGCGCATGATTTAGGCATGGCATTTCAACTCACGAATATTATTCGTGATGTGGGTGAAGATGCGCGCAGAGGCCGTATTTATTTGCCTTTAGATGAAATTGCTAAAGTAGGGCTCACTGAACATGATATTTTACATGGCGTTGAATCAGCACAAGTTAAAGAATTATTAGAGTTTCAAATAGAGCGTGCAGAGAGCTTTTACGATAAAGCCCTACGCGCATTGCCTGCCGAAGACACTAAATCACAAAAAACGGGCCTAATGATGGCGGCTATTTACCGAACGCTATTACGAGAGATTAAAGCCGATGGCGCAGAAAAAGTGTTAAATTCCAAGACCTCGCTTGGCGGCCTACGCAAAATTTGGCTGGCTTTTCACACATGGCTCAGATACTAATTCCAGAAAAGGTCAATGTTGCCATTATTGGTGCAGGATGTGCAGGGCTGGCAGCCGCGTCCCTATTGGCTTGCAAAGGCATTGCGGTGACAGTTTTTGAAGCCGCCCCGCAACTCGGTGGACGTGCCCGCGCGGTTGATTATAAAGGCGTTACACTGGACAACGGTCAACACATCTTGCTTGGCGCCTATGCTGAAACGCTGGCTTTGTTAACCCGCGCTGGCGTTGATGGTAAACAAGCGTTGCAACGCATGCCACTTAGCATGCATATGCAAGACCTCAATCAACAAAGAATGGTGCGCTTAAGCACCTGCACGCATCTACCTGCCCCACTCCATTTATTGTTTGGTTTGCTTTTAGCAAAAGGCTTAAGCATTAAAGATAAGGTTTTAGCCATTAGCATGATGGCGCGCCTGCATTTAAAGCAATTTAAACTTAAGCATGATTTACCCCTAGCTGAATTTTTACTGCAACAAAAGCAATCAATCACCCTAATTCAATACCTATGGGAGCCTTTGTGTTTAGCCGCACTTAATACCCCGCTAGCACAAGCTAGCAGTCAAGTGTTTTTAAATGTATTGCGAGATAGCTTTACTAAGAAAAAAACCGATAGTGACTTTTTATTACCTAAGCAAGACCTCTCAACTTTACTATCGAGCCCTTTAAAGCAAACTATTCAGCAACATCATGGACAAATGGTACATGCTACTGTGCAATCCATACAAGCCAATGATGCAGGGTTTACCATCAACACGCATGATGCAGACCATAGCTTTAGCCATGTCATTATTGCAGTAGCGCCACATCAACTTAAATCAGTATTACCTTCACAACTTTCAGCTGCAAGCCTAATAGCCAACTTTAGCTACCAACCCATTACCACTGTGTATATACAATTTGAAGCCACACAACGCTTACCGCAAGTTATGCAAGGCATGGTCAATAGCATTAGCCAATGGGTATTCGATAAAGGTCAACTCAACGGGCAACACGGTCTGTTAGCAGTGATTATTAGCGCCTCTGGAAGGCATGAGGTAATGACGCAATCAGCCCTTGCACAAGCGGTTATTGCAGAGCTCAACCACTTATTTCCTAACTTAGGCACCCCCATTTGGCATAAGGTGATTACAGAAAAACGCGCCACCTTTAGTTGCAACGCAGGCATACAGCGCCCGAGCAACCAAACCGAAATGGCTAACCTATACTTAGCAGGCGACTATACTGCTGGCGATTACCCCGCGACTATTGAAGGTGCGGTTAGAAGTGGTATCAATGCTGCAAAACTTATCTTGAGCACAAGCAACAACCATTCAATTTAATTCATTTTCACGAATCGAGCATTACCAATGAAGAATCATGTCATTTTAGTCACAGGTGCGGGACAAGGTATTGGCCGTGTAGCCGCAAAAGCCTTTGCTGCCGAAGGCGCCACGGTAATTTTGTTAGGTAAAACGCAAAGAAAATTAGAAGCGGTGTACGATGAAATCATCAGCTTAGGCCACCCAGAGCCAGTGATTTTTCCTATGGATTTATCAAAAGCCACCGAGCAAGATTGCCTTGCGATGGCAGAAGGTATTTACCAACAGTTGGGGCGCTTAGATGGCATTTTGCACAATGCCGCACAGTTTGATGTACTTAGTCCATTAGAAATTCAAACTGCAAAACATCTAGAAACCATGTTTAAAATACATGTAAGCACACCTTTTGCCATCACCAAAGCCTGCATGCCCTTGTTAAAACGTGCCCCAAGCGCCAATGTTATTTTTACCAGCTCAACCGTCGCTAATCAGGCTAGCGCCTATTGGGGGGCGCATGGTATTAGTAAAAATGCGCTAGATTTTATGGTAAATATTTGGCAACAAGAGCTTGCTGAACACAGCACTGTTAAGTTTCATTTGCTAAAACCTGGCCCTGTGCAATCACCACAACGTAAGAAATCTCACCCTGGTGAAGAAGCCAGCCAACACCCAACAATAGAAAGCTTAATGCCGCATTACATTGCGCTTATGACACAAGAAAACTAAAAAAGGGAGCATTTGCTCCCTTTGACTCAATCATAATCCTATTTTTTTACTGCTTTACGTTTTCTAGTCACTTTTTTCACTGCTTTTTTTGCACCTGTGCTTGCTACTGCGGCCGTACTCGCTGCCGCCGCTGTGGCTGTAGCTGCCTCTGTTTTTGCTGGCTCAGCGGCTGGTGCTGCCACTTCAGCTGGTTTTTCAACCGCATCTAAATTGGTGCGCAAGAAAGCCACTACTTTAAGTGTTTCATCTACTGTTAAACCTTGGCTTGGATCATCTGCTAGCATTAGGCCTTTACCTTTTGCGCCCATACCACCTGCGGTACCTGCCCAAATCGTTTCAAAAATACCTTTATCTGTGGCGTTTTTAGCATAATTCCAAATATCATCTCTTAAATTTGGGCCGACTTGACCATTACCGATAGGGCCGTGACATTGACCACAGCTATACAGTTGGTAGACTTTTTTACCTGCTTTTGCTGCATCCGCTTTACCAATGTAACTATTCTTTCCTGAGTTTAAAAACTCTTTAGCCGCAGGAGTATCAAAAAGCTCAGAGGGTATGGTGATTGCCTTACCATCTGCAGTAGAAGAAAAGCTTTGTGCTGCACTTGCCATGGCTGGCAAGGTAGCTGTCATGAGTATAATCCATTGTGATAATTTCATATCGGTTTCCTAATCTTTCCAAAATATCAAGCGCTGAACACCCTGTTTACGATGCGGGCTGTACTTTAACGTAATTTATTAAGCTATGTTTACTTGCAATAGTCAATCAACATTAATTTACAAATGACTCGCTTACCTAAGCTAATTAACTGACCGCAATAAATAAGCTAACAACTGTTTTGGACTGCTACATTGATGCCAAGTTTCAGGGATTAAACCAATACTGCTATCTAAGTAGCCCCAGCTCACCATAGCAAAACTAAGTTGATTTGCCGTTGCAGCTTCACCATCTTCCACTCTATCCCCTACAAAAACTGTATCGGCAATCGGTAGGGCATGCTGGTTTAAGATGCGTGTCACCATTTCAGTTTTGTTGGCAGCAGCAGGGCTAAAGTAATCAAGGGCATACACCCCTTCAAAATATTGAGCCCAGTTGAGATGTTGCATAATTTTACGGGTAGGTAAAATACGCTTGTTAGTGGCAATATACAGTTTCATGCCCTCTGATTTGAGTGACTTTAACATCGCCTCAATACCATCAAACACGGTAGCTAATTGATATGCATGATTATCGTACTCAGATTTAAACGCCTCAGCCAATTGCTTTAATTGTGCATCATCAGTTGAACCAGAAAGCAGTTTTAGCGTAGGAATGAGCGGTGGCCCGATAATGTCTTGGCTAAATGACCTTACTGCTGGTGTATTAGTATTTTTAAAGGCAGATTCAAAACTTTGTAAAATACTTTGTGAAGAATCTATGAGCGTACCGTCTAAATCAAATATCACATGTTGAAAAGTCATTTTAGAGTTCACGCATTTTACTTAAGGCTTGGTCTAGACGCTCTACCGCAAACACTTGCATGTCTTTAATAGACTGTTTAGGGGCATTAGCCTTAGGCACAATAGCATGCGTAAAGCCTAACTTAGCGGCTTCCTTAAGACGCTCTTGGCCGCGTTGTACTGGCCTCACCTCACCTGCCAAACCAACCTCACCAAATACAATAAGTTTACTTGGTAATGCCTTGTTTTTTAATGAAGATACAATTGAAAGCAATACTGCTAAATCCACGGCTGGCTCACTGATTTTTACGCCGCCAACAGCATTAATAAAGACGTCTTGGTCAAAACAAGCAACCCCTGCATGCCTATGCAATACTGCAAGCAACATGGCTAGACGGTTTTGCTCCAAGCCAACACAAAGCCGTTTAGGATTAGGCGCATGCGCCTCATCTACCAAGGCTTGAATTTCAATGAGTAACGGCCGTGTTCCCTCTTGTGTCACGGTGATACAGGACCCCGCCACTTGTTCTGCATGGTGTGATAAAAATAATGCCGAAGGGTTGCTTACTTCACGCAAGCCTTTTTCTGTCATGGCAAACACGCCCAACTCATTTACCGCGCCAAAGCGGTTTTTAAAAGCGCGAATCAAGCGAAAACTGGAGTTTGGGTCTCCCTCAAAATACAACACGCAATCCACAATATGCTCAAGCACACGCGGCCCAGCCAAAGAGCCTTCTTTAGTAACATGCCCAACCAAAATCAAACTTACACCAAGCTGTTTAGCGACCCTTGTCAATTGTGCGCTACATTCACGCACTTGTGCTACGGAACCAGGCGCAGACTGCAATGCTTCTGAATAGACTGTTTGAATCGAATCCACCACGGCAATATCAGGCTTGTGCGCTTGCAAAGTGGATATGATTTTTTCAAGATTGATTTCTGCCAATAAATCAATTGGGCTAGCATCTAAACCTAAACGTTTGGCGCGCATCGCAATTTGTTGCGCTGACTCCTCACCACTAATATAAAGCGCTTTGCGCACCTTGCCCACTTGGCATAGCGTTTGTAGCAATAAGGTTGATTTACCAATACCAGGGTCACCACCAATCAACACTACCCCGCCTGATACAAAACCACCGCCCAGTACACGGTCAAACTCCCCAATACCCGAGGTTTGGCGTTCTACTTCGGCAGCTTCTACCTCAGCTAGCTTTTGCAATACTGAAGACTGTGCTAAAGGCGCATAACGGTTGGCGCTTGGCGCTTCGGCTATGGTTTCTACTA
>CAYXGE010000007.1:3352-18795 GCA_964464435.1 uncultured Methylophilaceae bacterium | reverse complement strand
GGGTAGCCATCGGCATAACCGCAAGCTACCGTGCCTACCCTCATGGGTTTATCTGCGGTAAATAAATTTCCGTAACCTACACTATCGCCTACTTCTAAGGTTTGTACACTTATGATTGCAGACTGCAGTTGCATCACTGGTTTTAAACCATAATTTGCAGCTGAAATATTCGCCACGGGGCTTGCCCCATACAACATAATGCCTGGTCTAACCCAATCAGCGTGGGCTTCTGGATGGCGCAATATGGTTGCAGAGTTTGCCAATGAAACGGTATGCGCCATCTCTTGCGTCATTTGCTTAAATAAGGCCAAAGGCTTTGCAATACCGCGCTCATCATCGGCCGTGGCAAAATGCGTCATGACGCAGATGCTTGCTACATTTGAACACTGTTCTAACCTTGTGACCATGGCTTTAAACTCATTTGGATTAAAACCTAAACGGTTCATGCCTGTGTTAAGTTTGGCAAATATTGGGATTTTTTTTGTTAGATTAGCACGCTCTAACATGACCACTTGAAGCGGGCTATGCACTACCAGACTTAAGCCATGTTGAGCTACTTGTTGTAATTCATAAGGTGCAAACACGCCTTCTAAAAGCAGTATGGGGTGTTGATAATGTGCCTCACGCAGCGCTAGGGCCTCTTCTAAGCGTAACACAGCAAACATATCAGTGGCTTTAAGCCCTTGGGCAGCATTAAGTAAGCCATGCCCATAACCATTGGCTTTAACTACCGAAATGATCTTGGATTGTGGCGCGCAAGCTCTCACTACGTCTAAATTATGACGTAGCGCAGCTAGGTGAATATTGGCTTGAATCGGGCGCATCAAACACTGACTTAATAATCGTCAGCCATGTGGCCGCTGCCTGCAAAGCTCTCAAAGCGGGTATGTTGACCCAAGAATGTGAGGCGAATTTTACCAATCGGGCCATTACGTTGTTTTGCAATAATGATTTCTGCCGTACCTTTGTCTTGACTATCAGGGTTATACACTTCATCGCGATAGATAAACAAAATAAGGTCAGCATCTTGCTCAATCGCGCCAGACTCTCTTAAATCAGACATCACTGGGCGTTTATCCGTACGTTGCTCCAAGCCACGATTTAATTGCGAAAGTGCTACTACAGGCACATCTAGCTCTTTGGCTAGCGCTTTGAGAGAGCGTGAAATTTCTGAAATCTCAGTCGCGCGATTTTCACTTTGACGCCCTGCCGCGCCTGTCATCAATTGCAGGTAATCCACCACAATCAGACCTAGCTTGCCACATTGCCTGTGCAGTCGTCTGGCACGTGCGCGAACGTCAAATGAACTTAATCCTGCACCTTCATCAATAAATATGGGGGCATCATTAAGCTTACCAAGTGCGGTGGTTAAGCGCACCCAGTCTTCATCTTCGAGTTGACCATTACGCATGCGATGCTGATCTAATCTACCCACTGAACCTATCATACGGGTAGCCAGTTGCGTCGCCCCCATCTCCATTGAAAAAACGGCCACAGGTAATTTGGTATCTAATGCAACGTTTTCAGCAATATTGAGTGAAAACGCAGTTTTACCCATAGAAGGTCGACCCGCCACAATGATTAAATCACCTGGTTGAAAACCTGAAGTTTTATCGTCTAAGTCAGTAAAGCCTGTAGGTACTCCAGTGACTGCGCTGGGGTTGTCGCGCTGATACAAATAATCGATGCGGTCGGCCACTTGAGGCAACAATACTTTAATATCTTGAAACCCTTGTGAACTGCGTTTACCGCCTTCTGCAATCTGAAAAATTTTGGCTTCCGCTTCATCTAACAATTGCTGTGCATCTCGCCCTTGCGGTAAATATGCACTTTCTGCAATGCCCGAGCCCACCTCGACCAATTGTCGCATCACTGCACGTTCATGCACAATTTCTGCATAACGCCTAATATTAGCAGCAGTTGGTGTGTTCTGCGCTAATGCCCCTAAGTACGCAATACCGCCAATGGTAGATAACTCAGCACTACTTTCGAGGGATTCCGCCACAGTAACAATATCAGCAGGCTTATTTTGCTCTATGAGTTTAGCAATATGCTGATAAATCAGTTTATGATCATGCCGATAGAATTGATTAGCAGACAAAATATCAGCTATCTTATCTAACGCTTCATTCTCTAAGAGCAAACCACCCAATACAGACTGCTCTGCTTCTACAGAGTGCGGTGGTACTTTTAAGTATTCAAGTGCGTCATCGGCCATAGTAATGATTATAACGCTGATATGGTTTTTGGAAAAAAATACTGTAAAAAATTGGCAATAAAAAAGGCTGCGAAAGCAGCCTTTTTCACTGAAAAAACTTACTAATTAAGCTTCAGCAATGACTGTTACATTAATATCCACCACAACGTCATGGTGTAAAGCAATGCTCACAGGATGCTCACCAATGGTTTTTAACGGACCATTTGGCATACGCACTTCAGCTTTCGCCACTTTATGACCTGCAGCTGTTAAACCTTCTGCAATATCAGTATTAGTCACAGAACCAAATAAACGGCCATCAACACCCGCTTTTTGTGTAACTTGCAATACATAACCTGCTAAAGCTTCACCACGTTTTTGTGCTGAGGTTAATAATGCCACTTGTTGTTTCTCTAATTCAGCTTTCATTGCTGCAAATTCTGCTTTGTTAGCGTCCGTTGCGCGTTTTGCTTTCTTTTGTGGAATCAAAAAGTTACGGCCATAGCCATCTTTTACTTTGACGATATCACCCAAGTTACCAAGGTTAGCCACTTTTTCTAATAAAATTACTTGCATGGTCTTCTCCTTATTGGTGCTTGTCAGTGTATGGTAACAAAGACAAGAAACGCGCTCTCTTTACAGCAGCTGTAAGTTGGCGTTGGTATTTGGCTTTAGTACCGGTGATGCGTGCTGGAATAATTTTACCGTTTTCTGAAATAAAATCTTTGAGCAAATCTACATCTTTATAATCAACTTCTTTAATGCCCTCTGCGCTAAAACGGCAGTAGCGGCGGCGTTTAAACATATCACGTGCCATGTTGGTATTCCTTTATTCTTTAATTTCCAATGTATTCATATGTAAAACCAGTTGTGTACTTTTGGCACTTAGTTTATTGAGAAAACCCAATACTTTAACCTGTGTGCCGTTGGTCAGCTTTTGTGCCTGTGTTGCGACTTTCCCCAATGCAACAACAGTAATTTCACAACCAACTTTGCGTTTGCTGTCAGCTTCTATTTGTTCTGACATATGACGCAATTTAAAACGTAACAACGGTATCCCTGCTGGTGTGTATCGAAGCGTTTCTAAATCAACTACTTCGCCTACTATGACCAACTGATTGGTCACCAGCGTATTAAAATCCAATTAAGCCTATCTTAAGAAGCGACTTCTTCAGAACCTGTGGCTTCTTCTTTACCTAATACTGATTTAGATTTCTCTTCTTTCATCATAGGTGAAGCCGCTACCACTGCTTGCTTGGTTGCCATGGTGAGATGGCGCAATACTGCATCGTTAAACTTAAATGCTAGCTCAAGCTCTTCTAATACCGCTTGGCTACATTCAATGTTCATTAACACATAGTGGGCTTTGTGAATTTTTTGGATTGGGTATGCCAACTGACGACGACCCCAGTCTTCTAGGCGGTGCATTACACCTCCATTAGAAGTTACCAGAGTGCGATAACGTTCAATCATCGCTGGCACTTGCTCGCTTTGGTCCGGATGGACGATAAAGACTATTTCATAATGTCGCATGTTTTCTCCTTGTGGATTAGTAACCTCTTACGATGCGATGCGTAATGAGGTAAGGTAAAGACCGCGCATTATAGCCTAGAAACGCTGTAACGTACAAGTCATATTGAATTTTAACGCTTTGTTCTGTAAGAATTTACAAATAAGCACAAGTAAAAACTATTTATCTTAGCCATATGAACTAGGCTACATGAACTAGCTTGTAGATTGGCAATTAATTATTTACCAGCCTATAGACTATGGAAACACTTAAAAATTCAATTTATAAAGACCAATACTTAATATAGTCTTTACAACACTTTGATAAATATTAATTAATTATTAATCGGGCGCTGTAGATTCCAAGTATAGTTAACAACAAAGAGCCCATAAGATGCACAGCAATATGCACCAAACCTAAGCCCCACTGCCCTTTCATCAACAATTCCGTTGCTTCTGCAGAAAACGTTGAAAATGTGGTTAATCCGCCCAAAAAGCCTGTCATAATGAGCAATTTAACTTCTGGAGTTAAGCTCAGCCCAGCTTGCACCAAACCCAACACCAACCCGATAAGATAACCGCCCACCAAATTTGCAATTAATGTCCCCAATGGCAAGCTTATCCACATATGGTTAAGTGATACACCGAGCAACCATCTTGACCATGCACCCAATACGGCGCCCAGCCCTACCATTAAAAACCCCATACCATGCATATAAACCTTGCCTTTCTTATTGCCTGATACCCTAGTTAGGCATTAGTATGATGCACTTATCTTGCTTATTCAACGTTGGATTTTTTGTGAATGTATTATTTGTAACTTCTGAAGCTTATCCGCTTATCAAAACTGGCGGCCTTGCCGATGTTAGTGGCGCACTGCCGAGTGCCTTACAAACCAAAGGAATCAATATCAAAATACTGATTCCTGGTTACCCTGCCGTGCTCAATCAAGTTAAAAACATGCGTCGGATTGGTAGTTTACATGCCCTACCGAATTTAACAAATGTTGAGTTGCTCATGGGCGAAATGCCTGATAGCCAAGTGTCTGTGATAGCGATTAGAAGCCCAGAGTTGTATGAGCGTGAGGGTGGCCCCTATGTTGATAGCCAAGGCCAAGAGTGGTTAGATAATCCTTCAAGATTTGCCGCACTTTCTCGCGTAGCAGCCTTACTCACTACTATTGAATCGCCACTCAAAGATTGGGTACCCGATATTATCCATTGCAATGATTGGCAAAGTGCACTGACACCCGCCTATTTGCACTACATGGGTGCAGGACGCACCATTAAAAACCAAGTAAAAACGGTACTAACGCTACACAATATGGCATTTCAGGGAAATTATGCGCCAGGCTGGCTACATGGTTTAGGTTTTCCTGATGAAAGTTATCAAATTAATGGTTTAGAATTTTACGGCCAACTTTCATTTCTAAAAGCAGGCATTTTCTTTGCCAATAAGCTCACCACAGTAAGCCCCACGTACGCTAAAGAAATTCAAACCGAAAACTTTGGCTTTGGCATGCAAGGTTTGCTCAGAGATCGTAGCCAAGATTTGGTAGGCATCTTAAATGGATTAGATACAGATGAATGGAATCCAGCTAGTGATCCGCATCTTCCTACTACCTATGATGCCACCAGCTTAGACAAAAAAGTAGAAGTCAAATATGCGCTACAGCAAGAGTTAGGCTTAGCAGTAAGTGACGCCCCTTTATTAGGTGTTGTCAGTAGGCTAACCCATCAAAAAGGTCTGGATTTACTTCCGCAAATTGCCGATGCCTTAATGAATGAAGGCTGTCAGATTGCAGTACTAGGCAGTGGCGAATACCTCTTAGAAGACCAATTTAAGGCGCTAGCACAACAATATCCAAAGCAAGTAAGTGTGACCATAGGCTATAACGAACCGTTATCGCACCGCATGATGTCTGGGGTAGATTTGTTTATTATGCCCTCGCGTTTTGAGCCATGCGGGCTAAATCAAATGTATGGTTTACGTTATGGTACCCCGCCTTTAGTCAACAATACGGGTGGATTAGCGGATTCCGTCACTGACACTAAAGCAAGCACGCTTGCTGACCACACTGCCAATGGCTTTGTGATGAAAGCGGCGAATACCGATCAGTTATTTTCTACCATAAAAAAAGCGCTCACGTATTACCATGATAAAGCCACATGGCAACAAATTCAGCGCCAAGGCATGCAACTCAACCTTGGGTGGGATAAAAGCGCCAACGCTTATATCGATTTATATACCGATATGTTAAAAAGCTAACAAATTGGCACATTTAATGCTTTGATTTAAGTGAGCTTTCTCCAGAAGCTAACTCTCCTCCATAAGGGGTACGTTTAAATGTACGTACCCATTTTTTTACCTTAAATGTTTGAATTCTGCAGGTACTGAACGCTAATCCAGCTTAATGAAATGATCTTTGTAGTATTTAAGCTCATCAATAGACTCATAAATATCAGCTAACGCTTCATGCCTGCTGGCTTTTTTAAAACCTGCGTACACTGCAGGTTTCCAGCGACGTGACAGCTCCTTAAACACACTGACATCTAAGTTTCTATAATGAAAGAAGTTCTCTAGCTCAGGCATGTAACGCGCCATAAACCGTCTATCTTGGCAAATAGAGTTACCGCACATCGGTGACTTACCAGCAGGCACATATTCTTTTAAAAAATCAATCATCATAGCTGAAGCGGCATTCTCATCTAATGTTGACGCTTTGACTTTATCAATCAATCCCGAACGACCATGCGTGCCCTTATTCCATGCATCCATGCCATCTAACACAGCATCAGACTGATGAATTACCATCACAGGTGACTCACCCAAAACATTAAGTTCTGGGTCTGTTACCACGGCTGCTAATTCTAAAATGCGGTCAGAATCTGGCAGAAGACCACTCATTTCCATATCTATCCAAATGAGATTGTCATTATTTATTGCCATCATGATTTCCATTAAAATTTACTAAATATTGCGTAATATTAATAGAATACTGAACCTTAGCAGGTCGGTTGATTCTATAATGTAACAAGTTTAACCGAAATTAAAGCATATGACCTCAACACTTAGTACAATTTTTATCGTCGTTCTCATTTTATCTAGCGCTACGCGTCTATGGCTAGGCAAGCGCCATATCAGGCATATCTTGCAACACCGCAACCAAGTGCCAGCGGCATTTAGCGCCAATATTAGCCTCGAAGCACATCAGAAAGCTGCTGATTACTCTGTGGCAAAAACCAATTTAGGCCTATTAGAGGTATTAGTAGGTATGGTGGTTTTACTCGTGTTTACCCTAGGCGGCGGGCTAGACTGGCTTGATACCATCGGGCGCAGCTGGATGCCTGAGCAAGATATTCTTAGAGGGGCATTGGTGATTGCCGTTGCTTTTTTTATCAACAGCTTATTTGACATTCCGTTTGATTATTACAAAACCTTCACTGTGGACGAGCGCTTTGGTTTTAACAAAATGACACGCCAAATGTTTTTTAGTGATATGGTCAAACATAGTCTGTTGGGTTTGGCGATGGGTGCGCCGTTATTATTTGCCGCATTATGGTTAATGCAAGGTGCCGGCACTTATTGGTGGTTCTACTTATGGTTAGTTTGGAGCGCATTTAATTTACTCATGTTAGCCATCTATCCCACTTGGATAGCACCCATGTTTAATAAGTTTTCTCCTTTAGCTGATTTGGAGCTTAAATCACGTATTGAATCGTTATTAAATAAATGTGGTTTTCAATCTCAAGGCTTGTTTGTGATGGATGGATCGTCTAGAAGCAGTCATGGCAATGCCTACTTTACTGGGTTTGGTGCTGCCAAGCGCGTGGTATTCTTTGACACCTTATTAGAACGTTTAAATGCAGATGAAATTGAAGCAGTGTTGGCGCATGAACTTGGTCACTTTAAGCACAAGCACGTTATCAAACGTATTGTGATGATGTTTGTATTAAGTTTTCTAGGCTTAGCTTTATTAGGCTGGTTACAACAACAGCCATGGTTCTACAATGGCTTGGGCGTTTCAACTGCAAGCAATTACATGGCATTGCTGTTATTTATGTTTGTGATTCCTGTATTTATGTTTGTGCTTAAACCAATTTTAGCGAGCTACTCTCGTACCAATGAGTTTGAAGCAGATCATTATGCGGCAACACATTCAAGTGCGCGTCACCTAGTAGATGCCTTGGTTAAGTTATATCGTGATAACGCTTCCACACTCACGCCAGACCCGTTACACTCAGCATTTTATGACTCGCATCCGCCAGCATCAATACGTATAGAAAAGCTGGCGAAATTCGGCGCTTAGTTTTAAAATTAAAATCTAATACTTAACTTTAATTTTATTATTTAAACATTTGAAATTTATAAATTTATTATTTTTTGTTTTATCAGCCCACCCCGTGTGGGCTGAACCATTTTCAACAGCAGATACCGCTTTGGGTAAACAACTTGTCGAAAAGCAGTGTATCTCATGTCACGCTACGCGCTTTGATGATAACGGAGATGGCGCAAGTATCTATCTGCGTAAAGACCGTAAAGTGCATAATGCCTCAGCCCTACTTACACAAGTGCGTGCCTGCAATACTAATCTAAATTTGCAATGGTTTGATGATGACGAAATTAATGTCGCACGCTATCTCAACCAAAGCTATTACAAATTCACTGAATAATTGTCTTCTCAAAGCAATAATAGCTCTTTGCACTCAGACTTAGCCCATGGCCAGGTGATTGCCGCATATGGCAAACGCTACCTTGTTGAGCTTGCAGACAAACGCCAAGTGAGCTGCGTGACACGTGGCAAAAAAACAGATTTGGCTTGTGGCGACTTTGTCAGCATTCAACTGACCGACCATCTTGAAGGCGTTGTTGAACAGTTGCAACCTCGCAAAACTTTGCTATTTCGAAGTAACGCCTATAAAAGTAAATTACTAGCCGCTAATGTCACTCAGGTTGTTATTGTATTGGCAACCTCCCCCAGCATCTATGAAGGCTTGCTCAATCGTTGTATTGTCGCGGCTGAAGCGGCTGGCATCAAGGTGCTTATTGTGCTCAACAAATGCGATTTACCGCATAATGATGATGCTTTTAAATTGCTAGATACCTATATTGCATTAGGCTACAACGTACTCAAGCTTTCTGCCAAGCAAGATATTGCCCCACTCAAAGCATGGCTTGATGGCAACACTAGCGTATTGGTTGGACAATCTGGCATGGGGAAATCCACCATCATTAATGCCTTAATCCCAGAGCTGAATGTGCGCACCCAAGAAGTTTCTAATGTATTGGATAGCGGTAAGCACACCACCACAGCCGCCCACTTATATCATCTAAACGCTCACAGCCAAATTATTGATTCCCCTGGTATGCAAGAGTTTGGCTTGTACCAGCTTTCAGTAGATGAGCTTGAGCAATGCTTTATTGAATTTAAGCCTTTTTTAGGAAAATGTCGTTTTCAAGATTGTAAGCACCTGCAAGAACCTGATTGCGCATTGCAAGCTGCAGTTAAAGCAGGACGCATTACGCAAAATCGTTTAGATATTTTTCAATCTTTGGCAAAAGAGTTAGCTAAGTAGTAAACAAATTGGGAAGTTGATGAACACTGCGCTTATTTCTCACCCAGATACGCTACTGCATGTGATGGATGGCTCACATCCTGAATCGCCTGCAAGGGTGACCGCCATCCAAAACAAATTATCAGCAACTGGTTTAATGTCACTGCTTAAGCAATATGAAGCACCAGTAGCAACAATTAAACAACTAGAACGTGTGCACACCCCTGAATACGTCAAACATATTCATCAAATTGCCCCAAAAGCTGGTTTGGTGCGTTTAGACCCTGATACTGCAATGGGTCCTATGTCGCTTTCCGCCTGCTTACATGCTTCTGGCGCGGCTGTTTTAGCCACCGACTTAGTCATTAAAAAACAGGCAGATAATGCCTTTTGTTGCGTACGACCGCCCGGCCATCACGCTGGTAAAGCTCACGCAGCAGGCTTTTGTATTTTTAACCATATTGCGGTGGGGGTTGCACATGCATTGCAAGCCCATAAGCTTCAACGCATTGCCATTATTGATTTTGATGTGCATCACGGTGATGGCACCGAAGACATTTTTAAAGATGACCCTCGCGTCATGCTATGTTCTAGCTTTCAGCACCCGTTTTATCCGCATCGCGGTGCGGATACTCGCTCAGACCGCATGATAAATGTTGGCTTACCTGCAAAAACCGATGGTAAATCGTTTAAAGAAACTGTACTACTTGAGTTCAAACCCGCATTAGATCGCTTTAAACCACAAATGCTATTTGTTTCGGCTGGCTTTGATGCGCATGCAGAAGACCCGCTAGCAGATTTAGCACTGATACGTGAGGATTACATTTGGATCACGCAATTTATAAAAGACATAGCCGCAAGTTATGCGCAAAATCGTATTGTCTCTCTACTTGAAGGTGGCTATCACCTCCCCTCCCTAGCAGATGCTGCCGAGGCACATATTCGTACTTTATCTAGCTAAGACGATGTAAGCTCTAGTGCCAACTGATATAATGCTGACATGCACATTACCACACGATTAGAATTTGACTCGGGTCACCGCATTCCATGTCATAAAAGCCAATGCCGCAACTTACATGGGCACCGCTATGCCATTGAAATTACGCTATCTGGCGATATTATTCAACAAGAAGGCGCTTCTGAAAACGGTATGGTGATGGACTTTTCTGATGTTAAAGCCATTGCACGCAAAGCAGTGGTCGATGTTTGGGATCATGCGTTTCTGGTGTATCAGGGCGATACAGAAATACTCAATTTTTTAAACAGCTTACCTAACCACAAAACAGTGGTAATGCGTACCGTGCCTACCGCTGAAAACCTAGCCGCTGAGGCCTTTAGCATATTAAAGTCCGAATACCACGATACCTTTGGCAATCATTTAAAGCTTGAGCGCGTGCGCCTTTATGAAACGCCCAATAGCTGGGCGGATGCGCAGGGTTAACATCCCTTTTGATTCGGTTAACTATTCCAAACGCAGTTTCCACCCTTGCTTAAGCCCTCTAGATATTGTTGATGCGCTTCTAACTCAGATTCTGTTGCTGTTAACACTTTGATGGTTGTATTGCGCGGTGACTGACCTGCATCAGCAAAAGCATTTTTCGTTTCAACCAAGTCCATTAATAAACTTTCTTGACCACGCGTCATCGCCATGTAGACATCTGCAAGTAGCTCCGCATCAAGTAACGCGCCATGCAAGGTACGTTTTGAGTTGTCAATATTATAAAAACGGCACAGCGCATCTAAGTTATTACGCTGTCCTGGCCGCATATCTTTGGCCATTTTTAATGTATCAATAATGCTATGACAGAAAGTTTCTATATTCGGGCGCTCAATTTTACCTAGCTCCATATTAATAAAGCCGACATCAAATGGTGCGTTATGAATAATCAGTTCTGCCCCACTAACAAAGTCTAAAAACTCATCCACAACCTCATGAAACAAGGGCTTATCTTGCAAAAACTCCAGTGTAATACCATGCACTTCTTGCGCGGCAGCTTCAATATCACGCTCTGGGTTAAGATAGACATGAAAATGCTTATCGGTGAACCGTCTATTAATCAACTCAACTGCGGCAATTTCAATAATGCGATGGCCCTGAGCGGGATTTAGGCCTGTGGTTTCTGTATCTAAAAAAATCTGTCTCACTGCCTTGCTCCCTTTAATAGTTCTTCTACCCCACGGTTTGCCAGCATATCCACGCGCTCATTGCCAGCATGCCCAGCATGACCTTTCACCCATATCCATTCTATTTCATGCTGTTGCACAAGCGCGTCTAATATTTTCCATAAATCTTCATTTTTGACTGCTTTTTTATCTGCCGTTTTCCAACCCCTAGCTTTCCAAGCATGTATCCATTCGGATATGCCTTTTTGTACATAACTTGAATCTGTATAAACTTTAATTCGGCATGAGCGTTTAAGGCTTTCTAAGGCGCGAATCACACCTAGCAATTCCATACGGTTATTGGTGGTATCAAACTCTCCGCCCCATAGCGCTTTTTCTTTACCTGCATATTCAAGCGTAGCCCCCCAACCGCCAGGGCCAGGGTTACCTTTGCATGCGCCATCAGCATGAATAACGACATAGTCTTGATTATTGTTGGTCATGAAAACTTCTATATTAAATTATTGTTCTTTTGAATGGCGCTGTTGTTGAGTGGGTTGTTTTTGTGAAGGCACCGTCATTAAATGCGTTTGTAGCTTTGATTTTTTCCAGTTAGGTTTAATCACACGCATGCCCGCTACTTTCTTTCTGGCAACAATAAAATAAATGCCTCCCAACATTGGCCAGCGACGACCGATTAATTTATCCAACCAAGTAAATCGGTTAAGCCATGCCACTTTGTCACATGGCGGAGCATATCCTGCCATTTGCACAATTTCTATCTCAAAACCCAGCAAAGCTAACCAGTCTTTAATGCGCAACAGTGGTAAAAAACGCCCATGCCAAGGAAAAGCTTTTTGACGCGTAAATAATCGTTTTAAGCCCCATGTACTGTGCGGGTTAAAGCCAGTAATCATGAGCACCCCTTCTGCCACTAACACACGCTCTACCTCACGCAGCACTTGATGCGGATTATCACTAAATTCAAGCGCATGAGGTAATAAGACTAAATCAATGGTCGCGGCTTGAAATGGCAAATAACTAAAGTCACATTGCACATCACCTTTACTGCAATCCACTTTAAGGGAAACAGGGATTCTTGATGCATTGAGAAACGGCAAATCCAAGAGGCCTAGTTGTAAGGCATTAAAGCCGAAAACATCACTTACAATAGGCTGATATAGCGCTTGCTCTTGCGCTTGTAAGTACAAACCAAGAGGTGAAGCTAGCCATGCATGTTGTATATCTGTTGACATTTGAGGCCTAAAAACGAATCATCGCTATTATGAACGATACATCATCAACTTCAAATATGTCTTTACCAACCATTACACCAATTTCCGCGTTTGAAGATAATTACATCTGGTTAATACGCCACCAACAACATGCTATTGTGGTAGACCCAGGTGATGCTCAGCCAGTGATTGAAATCCTACGCGAGCAACAGCTTACTCTGACCCATATTTTAGTCACCCACCACCATGCTGATCATATTGGCGGTGTTGATGCTTTGTTAGCGCGCTGGCCTATGGTGCAAGTGTATGCGCCCGCTAAAGAACGTTATAGCTTTGCCCATATTGCAGTGTCTGAAGGTGATGACATTCATCTCAGTCCATATGGTTTACAACTCAAGGTAATGGAAATACCAGGCCATACGTTAGGACATATTGCTTATTATGGTCAGTCATTACTGTTTTGTGGGGATACGCTATTTGGTGCAGGTTGTGGCCGCCTGTTTGAAGGCACTGCCGAACAGCTTTATCATTCATTGCAACGCTTGGCAAGTTTGCCGAGCGATACACAGGTTTTCTGCACACATGAGTATACACAACGTAATATCGACTTTGCCTTGCAGTTTGAGCCAAACAATCAAGCACTGATTGCAAGAGCTGCGCAAACAGCACAAATTCGGAAAAAAAATCTAGCAAGCTTACCAAGCACCATCGCACTTGAATTAGCAACCAATCCATTTTTAAGAGGTTTTAACCAAGAAATTAAATTAAATTTAGGGTTTGGCCTAGCTGAACTTGAGAATACCAATTCACTTCAAGTCTTTACGCGCTTAAGGCAACTTAGAAATACCTTTTAACATCGTGAATCTGCCTGCAAACAAAGCATTGCTTACTTGACGCTTGAAGGCATAGTTAGATACCATCTGCTATTGTTTGAAATATGAAAAACTATGCATTTAAAGTCGTACTTAATTCTTCGTTTTACCACATTTATTTTAGTTTTAAGTGCCTGCGCACAGGCCTACGCAGAAAATAGCCCTCCGAACGAAGACACCAATGCTGCTGGAACAGTCATCACTTATTTGCCTGATAGCATAGTGACAGATACCGCCTTTTTAGATGAAACAGGACTAAGTCTAACACCTGCAGCCGAACAGTTCGACCCTACTGTAAACCTCTGGGATAGAATTAAATCCGGGTATGCATTACCTGAAATTGAATCTTCCCTTACAGCAAAGCATGAAGCTTACTTTTCTGCTAAGCCAGAATATGTAGACAGGATGATGCAAAGAAGTCAAAAGTATCTTTTTCATATTGTTGAGGAAGTAGAAAAGCGCGGAATGCCAAGTGAAATCGCCTTACTTCCTATGGTAGAAAGTGGCTACAATCCGCAAGCCTTATCAAGAAGCAAAGCTTCTGGTTTATGGCAATTTATGCCTGCTACGGGTAAAGACTTCGGGTTACATCAAAATTGGTGGGTCGATAATCGCCGTGATGTTACCGCTGCCACCAAAGCAGCGCTGACTTATTTGCAAAAATTACACAGTATATTTGGCAGTTGGGACCTTGCTTTAGCAGCATATAATGCAGGTGAAGGCACGGTACAACGTGCAATTGATAAAAATCGTGATAGCGGCCTAAAAACTGATTACGCCAGCTTAGATTTGCCAGAAGAAACCAAAAACTATGTGCCCAAACTACAGGCCATTAAAAATATTGTGACGCATCCAGAGCAATATGGATTAAAAATTTCAACCATACCAAATACTCCCTACTTTACTAACGTTAAAGCGCCAAGCCAAATGGATGCTCACCTTGCCGCTAAACTCGCTGAAATTCCGTATGAAGAGTTTATAGCGCTTAACCCTAAAAATAACCGAGCCATGCTTAAAGCAAGTGCCAGTGCTGAGCGTGATATTTTGCTACCCGTCTCCGCAAAAGAAACCTTCTTAACTAACCTCAGCAATTACAACCAACCTTTAGTGAGTTGGAACACTTACCATGCTTCACGCGGTGAACGCATGGATAAAATTGCGAAAAAATTTGGCGTGAATGTGCATGCGCTTCGCGCCGCCAACGATTTACCTAATACAAAAAAAATGCATGACGACCAAGCACTGATTGTACCTCCTAGCGCAGTCGCCTTTACGCAGCGTGATGTTGCCGAAAAAAATACAGCCGATGCGCTTAGTGAAGATAAACCCACGCACATACAGAGTAAACATGTAGTAAAGAAAAATGAAACCCTAGAAGATATTGCGGAAAAATATGGTGTTTCTGTGAGTACAATCAAAAAACTTAACCGATTAAAATCAACAAAAATTAAAGTTGGGCAAAGTTTGAAACTTTTTGATGGCAAATCCGCCAAATCAGGCACGGGTTCTTTGAATAAACGACGTTCGCCACGGACGCATCATATTGGAAAATCAAGCAAACGTGTATCCAGCCATAAAGCCAATAGGCATGTTAAAGCGCGCAAACGCTAATAGCTTGCAATCTATACGCGTAGCTATAGCCATGGCTGCGTCATTCTCTATTGCTGCTTTATTGGTAGCTTGCTCTCCACAACAAAAAACGCCAGCGCTCGATTACAGCCAAATTAAAGCGGTTGAATCAGGTGGCGTTTACATTGATGCCATGACGGGTGAACCAAGCAGTTTAATTGCAATGATTGCTGGTGAGTCATCCGCTTTTGCAATTTCATCTAATATCTTTAACCGTTTACTCAAATATGACGCCAAACTTGATTTAACTGGCGAGCTTGCAGAAAGTTGGCAAGTATCAGATGACAATAAAACCATCACTTTTAAATTAAAGCCGAATTTAAAATGGGCAGATGGCAAACCC
>CAYXGE010000007.1:1702-3252 GCA_964464435.1 uncultured Methylophilaceae bacterium | reverse complement strand
ATTTCTAGAATGATTCCTGATAACTCAGCGCAATTTCTAGAGCTAATGGCAGATAATATTGATAGCATGAGCCTTGACCCAATTAAATACGCGCGCATCATCCCTGCACGTCCTGAACTTAAACAAAAGCTCAATTTATACAAAGAATTAGGTAACAACTACACTTATATGGGGTTTAACTTAAAACGTAAACCATTTAATGATGTGCGTGTGAGGCAAGCCATTAATTACGCGATTGATAAACAAGAAATTATTGATGGCGTATATTTGGGCTTAGGCATTAATATTGCCTCACCTTATAAGCCTGGCACACGCTGGAGCAACCCTGAACTTAAGCCCTACCCTTATGACCCAGAAAAAGCCAAAGCCTTGTTGGCACAAGCGGGCTTTAAAGACAGTAATGGAGATGGCATTCTAGAACGTGACGGCAAGCCATTTACATTTGAAATTTTATGTAATCAAAATAAAGAGCGTGAGAAATCAGCCGTATTGATTCAGCGTAGACTCAAAGAAGTGGGCATAGACGTTAAAATTCGCGCTATTGAATGGGCAAGCTTTATTAGCCGATTTATTAAAACGGGTGACTTTGATGCGGTGGTACTAGGCTGGGGCTTAGGCTTAGACCCAGACCAATATAATATTTGGCACTCAAGCCAACAAGCGCCTGGTCAGTTTAATTTTATAGGGTATCAAAACCCCAAGGTGGATAAGCTATTAGAACAAGGCCGTCTGGAGCTAGACCCAGAAAAACGCAAAGTCATTTACCATGCTTTTGCTAAAGAACTACTCGCAGATAGCCCAATTGTTTATTTATCCGCTGGTTATGGACTCACCGCCATTCATAAACGTGTGCAAGGTATTGTAGACCCTATTCCACCTGCTGGCGTGAGTTATGATTCGCATCAATGGTATATTCCAAGCATTTATCGGCGTAATCAAATATCTGATAAATAACTTTAATAATATAAATTAACTAATTAAATATTAATGATTAATTACATAATTAAGCGGACTTTATGGATGATACCAATGCTTATTGGTATTAGCCTAATTTCGTTTTTTATTATGCATCTCGCCCCCGGTGATATTACTAGCAATGAAGCTTCATTTAATCCTAAAGCCTCAGAAGAATCGCGTGCGCAACTGCGCAAGCTCTATAATTTAGACAAGCCTGTCATTGTGCAATACGGGCTTTGGTTAAAACGCATGTCGCAGTTAGACTTTGGCAACTCATTTGCCAGCCATCAAAAACCTGTGTTTTGGCAAACCACAGACAAAGACGGCAACGTAACCAAAGGTTTGATTCAAGAAGCACTGCCAATTACTTTGATGATAAACATTATAGGTTTAGTTATTACTTTAAGCTTAGCAATTCCCTTAGGTATTTTGGCAGCAAGACACTATTTGGGTTGGCAAGATAGAAGCATTACCCTTTTTAACTTTATTGGCTTTTCTATTCCAGGCTTTTGGTTATCGTTATTATTAATGTATTGGTTGGGGGTTACCAATAACTGGCTACCAATCTCAGGTTTACACAGCATTCAGTATGA
>CAYXGE010000007.1:0-1602 GCA_964464435.1 uncultured Methylophilaceae bacterium | reverse complement strand
CTATTCGCGCCATTAATTTCCCCTTATGACCCCAACGCAATTGATGTTAAATCTATTTTACTACCCCCATCACAAGCGCACTGGATGGGTACAGATGGGCTTGGTAGAGATGTACTTAGCAGAATGCTTCATGGTAGCCGTATTTCACTCTTAGTGGGCTTGGTAGCAGTTGGCATATCAACTGCTATCGGTATCGTGCTTGGTGCTTTAGCGGGCTATTATCGCGGCTGGGTGGATACGCTCATTATGCGTTTAGTCGATGTCATGCTTTCTATCCCTAGTTTCTTTTTAATTTTGGCGGTCATCGCGTTTTTAACACCTTCTATCATCAACATCATGATAGTCATAGGCCTCACCTCATGGATGAGCGTTACACGCTTAGTACGCGCAGAGTTTTTAAGCTTATCGGAGCGTGAATTCGTCATGGCATCTCGTACACTAGGCGCAAAAGATGTTAGGCTTATCTTTATTCACTTATTGCCCAATAGCCTTACCCCGATTATCGTGAGCGCAGTACTTGGCATTGCAAGCGCGGTACTATTAGAGTCTGGCCTAAGTTTCTTAGGCTTAGGTGTACAAGCACCTCAAGCCTCTTGGGGTAATATTTTGACGGATGGTAAAGAATACATTCAATTTGCATGGTGGCTTTCATTGTATCCAGGTCTTGCCATATTAATCACCGTGTTAGGGTATAATTTGCTTGGCGAAGGCTTACGTGATGCATTAGACCCTCGTAGCCAAGCCAAAAAATAGCGATAAAAGCAACATATTAAATATTAGGAAACATTATGGGATTTCTCGCAGGAAAAAAAGTACTCATTGCTGGCTTACTCAGCAACCGCTCAATTGCCTATGGTATTGCCGCTGCCATGAAACGTGAAGGCGCCGAACTCGCATTTACATATCAAATGGAAAAGCATGAAAAACGCGTTGCTGATTTAGCCGCTGATTTTGATTCAAAAATTGTGCTTCCCTGCGACGTGGCTGAGGATGCACAGATTGACGCCCTATTTCCAGCGCTCGCAAAACACTGGGATGGACTTGACTGTGTTGTGCATTCAGTAGCTTTCGTACCCAAAGTAGCCCTTGATGGTGACTACTTAGATGCAGTGAATCGTGAATATTTCCGCATTGCACACGACATTAGCTCATACAGCTTTTCAGCGTTAGCAAAGGCGGCCTACCCCATGATGCAAGGCCGCAATGGTAGCTTACTCACCATTAGCTATTTAGGCGCAGAACGTACCATGCCAAACTACAATGTCATGGGTGTAGCAAAAGCCAGCCTTGAAGCTAATGTGCGCTATTTAGCGCAAAGTTTAGGTCCACGTGGTATTCGTGTTAATGCGGTATCTGCAGGCCCTATTAAAACACTTGCCGCATCAGGCATTGCTGATTTTGACAAAATGATAGGTTTTAATGAAAAACATGCCGCGCTGCGTCGTAACGTTACGATTGAAGAAGTTGGTAACGTCTCTGCATTTTTATGTAGCGACTTAGCATCTGGTGTGACAGGCGAAATCACATATGTGGATGGCGGTATGAATATTACTGCTGCAGGGCAAATAGACTAACACTTCTAGCACACTAAAAAGGGTTGCA
>CAYXGE010000006.1:0-37204 GCA_964464435.1 uncultured Methylophilaceae bacterium | reverse complement strand
GCCTGTTCTATCAATATGAAATTTTGGGCACATGGCAGCGCTTAATACTTCTAACCTGACAGCCAATCTTTGAGCAGTCAAGCAATTCGATGTAGAGCTCGCACAAGTGGTCTAGGTCAGCTAAAAACGCGTCACGGCCCAATTGATTGGGTAGGGCATGGCTTGCGAGTAATTTGCTTGAAATTGATGCGATTATTTTATAGCTGACTTACGCGCAATCGAGGCAAATGCCTTTAATATTGATTTCTATTTGGTTGACTTGGTATTTTTTGAGAATATCCGCTGGAAAGTGCGGCTCAAGCTCGTGAATACAGGTGATTTTTCCACATGTGGTGCAATGCAAGTGGGCGTGTTGATGTTGATGCTTAGCCATAAATTTGTTGCTTGAACCAGCAACTGCTGAAAAAGTAGGGGTAGAGAGCTGAAATTTCCAAGCGCGATTCTCACCTGAGATTTTATGAATCAACTGGTTTTCAGTTAGCCAATCTAACACCCTATAAATAGTGACACGATCAAACTCTTTTTGTGAGGATAAACGATCTAAAATTTCTGGATGACTTAGTGCGCTATCGGCGTGCGCAATTGTGTTTAATACAGCTAAGCGAGCCTTGGTAGGGCGTAAGTTGGCATCTAAAATTAATTGTGTTGCGTCCATAATGAGATTATGAACTACATAATAGAGCGTCACAATATTTGTATAATTTAAATTAACAACATAAGTACACGATAAGATTATTTTAGCTTTGTACTATGTTAGGTTTAACATTTACATGACAGTTTGATTGATGATACACCGCCCTTTTGAAGGGTTTAATCTTAGTCTTTTGATTCATCTTTAGCTTTTGATTCGAACGATGAACACATTGGTCATTGATGATGTATAGGTGCGATTTTTCATGATGTTTATTTTGAATTAATGCCTGATTATCCATCATAGGATTCATCAAGAAAAACCAAAGTATTGCTTCATTCATGGTTTGAGTCCTTGATTTTAATGTTTAACCCACTTGGCATCTGATACCAAGCACATGCCACCATAGCGTTTGAGAATAGGGCGTAAGACTTCAATGACTGCATTGAGTTGAATAGCGGCGCATGCGATGACAAAGGTGACATTTTCAAACTTTTCACCAAACACCCCTTCATCTCTAACGCCTCGCTCTCCGCAACCACCAACATGGTGATAAATGGTGAAACTTCTAATGTTGATACTTTTTAAACAATTAATGACCTGTTCTTTTTCAATAGCCTCGACCACCAACTCGATACGTTTAACCTCAATCACGTTTATCCTCTCAATAGCATCGTTGCAAAATAAAAGTACAAAGGAATCCCAAATAACACATTAAATGGGAAGGTAATCCCAAGCGATAAGGTGAGGTATAGTGAAGGATTAGCCTCTGGAATAGCAATACGCATTGCCGGAGGTACCGCAATGTAAGATGCACTGGCGGCCAATACGCCGACTAAAGTAGCGCCACCCACGCCAAAATTGAGGATATGCACGCCAAGCAATACGCCAATCAACCCTAGTAAGACTGGCATTAAGATGCCAAAACCTGTTAAAAATGCCCCAGCTTGTTTAAACTCATGCAGTTTTTTGCCAGCTTCCATGCCCATCGCAAGCAGAAATATACACAACACACCCATAAACATTTCATTAAAAAATGGTGCGACTACTTTAAGGTTTTTATCAGGCACCACATCACCAATCAGCAAGCCACCAAACAACAGCACAATACTGCCATTAGTGAGTGCTTCACGTAATACTTCGCTATTTTTATGATGGCTAGCTTGATGCTCAGTTGCCGTTTTTGAACTAGCATCCATGTTCTCACGAATAATGCTGGTGAGTAACAACCCGACTAAGATTGCCGGTGACTCCATCATGGCGAGCATGACGACTGGGTATTTTTCGTATTGGATATTCATTGATTCTAAAAATGCAATCGCGGTTAAAAATGTGCCCGCGCTCACAGAACCATAGTGGGTAGCAATGGCAACCGCATTGAGCTTATCAATCTTGCCAAAATGTCGGAGTACGAAATAAGCTAGCAAGGGAATGATTACGCCCATGGCGATTGCTACAAAAATGGCAGGTAATGCATTATGCATACTGGCGTGTGCTAGCTCGACACCGCCGTGAATACCAATACTGATGAGCAGATAAATGGTGATGGATTTGACTAAATCTACAGGGAATTTTAAATCTGAGCGAATGATTTGCGCTAACAGACCTAAGCCAAAAAATAACATAGAAGGGTTGAGTAAGTTTTGATATTGAATCAATTTTTTGTTGCTCTTGAATTAATTTTAAATATTTTGAGGTAAAATAAATGTTCTGTAAAATATAAATAAAATTACGAAACATTCTTTTATATGGAACGTTTATGGCGATAAATTTAAATTACAACCATCTCTATTATTTTTGGATGGTAGCAAAAGAAGGTAACTTGACAAGGGCTGCAGGTAGGCTGTTTATTGCACAATCAGCTTTATCTAGCCAGATTAAAAAGTTGGAATACCAATTAGGTAAGCCCTTATTTGAAAAAGAGGGCAGAAACTTGGTGCTGACTGAAGCGGGTATGATTGCGTTTAGCTATGCTGATAAAATTTTTCAAATGGGCAATGAGTTAGATAATTTATTTAAGCACCAACTCGATGCCGCAAATACCGTGTTAAAAATAGGAGTGATTTCCTCGTTATCTCGCAACTTAGTAGAAAACTTTATCAAGCCTGTCTTAAACCGCATCGATGTGCAAATCCATTTGATTTCAGGCAGTGAAATTGCTCTTTTGCCCCAATTAGATGACCATCGACTAGATTTAATTTTAAGTAACTCTTTACAAAATATTCAGCAACAAGTGTTGTATCGCATCAAGCCAATTGCTAAACAACAAGTAAGTATTGTTGGTAAGCCTTTGCCTGCTGGTAAATCCTTCAGTTTAAAAGAAGACTTACCCCAATATCGACTATTATTACCGGGTTTAGGTAATGAATTGAGGTCAAGGTTTGACCAGTTATGTGAAGTGCAACAGATACACTATCAAATCATGGGTGAAGTCAATGATATGCCGGCTTTGCGCTTGCTGGCAAGAGATTCAGACGGCGTAGCGCTGCTGCCCACAGTGGTGGTGCAAGATGAAATTAAAGCAGGTATTTTGCAGGAGTATTGCAAACTGCCCGATGTATTTGAACGATTTTATGCGATTTCATTGAAAAAGCAATTTGAACCTGAGATAGTCAAGTTCCTGTTAGCAAGAGAAGTAGATTTAACGCAAATCACGGATTAATTGCATGAGTTAATATTTTGTGAGCTATGAACTGCATGAAAGCATGCTACAACCCGCTTTTTGTCTAGCCCAATCGGGGCGTTTTTCCTCAAATCTTTCCATACCTGCTTGGTGTGTGTAGGGCTGTTTGAGTAGGTTTAATAGAGTCAACAATCGCGTGTTATCGCCTTGCGTTGCCAAATCAATCGCTTCTTGTGCCATATAGTTTCGCAACACATAGCGTGGATTAATGTGTTGCATGGTTGCAAGTCTCGCTTGTACGCTAAGTGTGCTGTGTTGCAAACGTTGTGCATAAAGTTTGAGCCAATGAGTAAAATCTGCCTGAAAGTTAGTGTAGCCTTGCTCTGTGTAGAAGGCCGTTTTCAAGATTTCGATATTTGGCTTGGCAACATCAACTTGCGCTAGATGCGTAAAAAACAGCGTCATATCTACCTCAGCGCGCGTCATCAGCTCAAACACACGGTTCACCATTTCGCCATCTGCTTCTTGCCAAGCGTCTAGACCAAATTTTCCGGCTAATGCACTGGTAAGGCGCTTTGTATAGATTTGGTCATAATGCATGATGCCATCAGATAAGCCTTGTGTGTCAGGCAAGAGAGTGGCTAGCGCATCGGCTAAACGCTCTAAATTCCAGCGCGCAATATCAGGCTGGCGACCAAAGCAATAGCGTCTGCCTTGTGCATCTGTAGTGTTGGGAGTCCAGCCGGGGTCAAAGTTGTCTATCCAACCATACGGACCGTAATCAATGGTAAGGCCTAAAATCGACATATTGTCGGTGTTCATCACGCCATGCACAAAACCCACGCGCATCCAATGCGCAATCATCACAGCGGTGCGGGCGCAGATTTCTCCAAACCATGCTTCTATGAGTTCTGTGCTTGGGTTAAGTGTGTCTAGGGGTAAGCCAGTTTCGGGTAGCCAATCACTAAAATCTCTATCAATGGTAAAACCGATTAGCTGTTTGAGTAAATCTAGCTCACCTTTGCTGGCAAGTATTTCAAAGTGACCAAAGCGCGTGAAAGAGGGCGCAACACGGCAGACGATGGCGCCAGGTTCAAGCTCTGGGTTGCCATCGTAGAACATATCGCGCACCACAGGTTCTCCTGTGGTCACTAAGCTTAGCGCCCTTGTGGTGGGTACGCCCAAGTGATGCATGGCTTCAGAGCACAAAAACTCGCGTAAGCTAGAGCGCAACACGGCGCGCCCATCGGCACGGCGCGAGTAAGGCGTTTCACCAGCGCCTTTGAGTTGTAATTCAAAGCGTTTGTTGTCATGCACCAGCTCGCCCAAATAAATCGCCCTACCATCGCCCAATTGCCCAGCCCAGTTGCCAAATTGGTGACCGCCGTACCGTGTAGCGTAGGTCAGCATGCCAGCGAGTGCGCCATTGCCACCCAAGGTTTGAATCAACTCGCTGTCTTGCATATCTTGTGTGCTTAATCCTAGCATGTCTGCAACTTCTGGACTATAAGCTACTAATTCTGGATTTTTAACAGACGTTGGCGTAACTTTAGACCATAAACAATCTGCTACTTGGCGAACGTAATTGTCTTGTATGGGGTCTTGTGGAAGCTCTCGGGTAAAGCGATTGTCAAAATTTAGTGTGCGCATATGCATTATTTTAGACGTTTTAAAACTTTAAAGTTCTAGTGTTTGCAAAAATAGCCAGCATAGTCGGGTAAAATACAAGTATTCCAGTAAAAAGTGATGCTATGAATGTATTTTTTGAAGAGAGTGGTGATTTTAAAGTCGCTACCATCATGTCCGAGACTGATAGTTCGCTGCAAGTAGAGTCTATTAGCGGTAAGCGCTCAAAGATAAAAACAAACCAAGTATTACTAAAGTTTGAGTCGGCGTTAAACGGTTTTATGGAAGCCACACAAGCGGAGGCTGAAAACTTAGATACTGACTTTTTGTGGGAGTGTTGCAGTGAGGATGAGTTTGCTTTTGAAGACTTAGCTAAAGACTACTATGGTGGTAAGCCAAGTGCGATGCAGTCAGCTGCTGTGGCGATTAAATTGCATAGTGCCCCTATTTATTTTTATAGAAAAGGCAAAGGGCACTATAAAGCAGCTCCAGCTGATATTTTAAAAGCCGCCTTAGCTGGCTTAGAAAAGAAGCGATTGCAAGCTGAACAAGTGGCACTTATGGCAGCACAACTTAAAGCGCATGAGTTGCCAGAAAGTTTTAAGACTAAGCTGGATATGTTGTTATATGCGCCTGATAAAAACAGCTTAGAATGGAAGGCGTTAGAGCAAGCGACCAACGATTTACATTGTTTGCACATACAAGTATTGGCCAATGCTGGTGCCATTCAATCCAATCATGATTATCACTTAGGCGCGTTTTTGCGAGAGTATTTTGTAAACGGGACTGAATTTGCAGTTCATGAAATTGCGCAAATCCCAGATGATTTACCATTAGCTGAAGTGGAAGCATTTAGCATTGATGACAGTACCACTACAGAAATTGATGATGCTTTATCTGTTTGTACTTTAGCTAATGGTAATAAACAGGTGGGGATTCATATTGCGGCACCAGCCTTGGGCGTACTACCTCATTCGTCTTTGGATAACGAAGTGATGAAACGCCTTTCAACGGTATATATGCCAGGGCATAAAATTACCATGTTGCCCGAGGCGGCGATTCGTCCATTTAGTTTAGATGCAGGTGAAGTTAAACCTGTTTTATCGCTTTATATTGAAGTTGCACCAGACTTTATAGTGGTCAACCGCACTAGCAAATTAGAGCTGATTAAGATTGCCGATAATCTTCGGCATGATAGTTTAGAGCCTTATTTTAATGAGCATACTTTGGCGGCTGATAGTGGTCATCCACGTTGGGCACAACTGTTGTTTTTATATGATTTTGCGGTCAGTTTAGAAAAAGCGCGTGGTAAGTACGACCCCACTAAACCTCAACCAGTTGATTACAATTTTTATGTCACTGATGGCAAAGTCAGCATTGTCAATCGCCAACGTGGTTCACCCATGGATAAATTGGTAGCGGAGTTGATGATAGAGGCTAATAGCCAATGGGGTGCATTGTTGGCGCAACATGGCTTGCCTGGCATTTACCGCGCGCAAAACGGTGGTAAAGTGTATATGACTACTAAGGCTGAGGGTCATCAAGGCTTAGGTGTGGCGCAATACGCATGGTGTACCTCGCCATTACGTAGAGCTGTGGATTTGATTAATCAGCGCCAACTGATTGCTGTATTGCAACAGACAGATGCCCCTTACCCTCCAGAACATGATGAGATTGTGGGGCATATGCGTAATTTTGACCAAACCTACAATGCCTATAATGAGTTTCAAACTCGCATGGAACGTTATTGGTGTCTGCAATACCTAGTGCAAGAAAACATCACGCAAATACAAGCCACAGTTTGGCGAGAAAATTTAGTACGTTTACAAAATTTACCCTACATTACTAAGGTACATAGCTTGCCAGCGTTGGCCGCTGGTACGCAGGTGAGCTTAGAGATTACAAAAGTTGATACTTTGCTCATGGAGTTAAGTTGTAAATTGATAGCAGTCCTTGCACAAGAAGTTTTAGCAGTTGAAGAAGTAAACGATGAAGAAAGTGCAGAGGCAATTAATACAGCACCAGAAAATACATTGCCACTGAATACCTAGGAAGTAAAAGATTAAATGTTTGGTTTTCGTAAAAAAATACATCGTGCTTTAAGTGACGAAACCACAGTTGATGTGGGTGAAGTAGACGGTATTCGCTCCATGTATTTGGGCTCAGACACCATTCAAAGCTCTATGTCAGTCAAAGCACCGTATGATCTGCAACTCGCTTATTCAAAAGGCATGATGCTATTTTTGCTGTTTGCCCCGCAGGTGCGTGATATCTTGATTATGGGATTGGGTGGCGGGTCTATACCTAAATACTTACATCATTACCATCCACATCTAAAAACGCGGGTGGTTGAACTTAATGAAGAAGTGATTAAAGTAGCGCGTAGCCACTTTTATTTACCAGAAGATGATGCGCAATTAACTGTGATTCATGGTGATGGTGTGCAATATATTCATGAACACCCTGAAACAACAGATTTGCTCATGTTAGATATGTTTGATGGCAAAGGTGTGCCACTCAACATGTACAGCCAAGATTTTTTTGATGCGTGTCGCGCCACACTCACCCCAAATGGCATGATGGCGATTAATCTTTGGGGTAGTGATAAAAACTTTGATGTCTATTTAAGCCGCTTAGAACAGAGCTATGATGGGCGTGTATTGGTGGTGCCAACGGGCAGACCTGGTAACATAGTTGTCATGGGCTTTCAACGTGTGCCAGCAGAGTTGCGTTGGGATGCCGTTAGAGAAAAAGCAAGAGCCCTAGATGCGCAATTTAAACTAGATTTTATGGGCTTGTTAGAGCGTCTGCGTGACCATAATCCCAATACCAATAACCGAATTATCATGGAGTAATCCCAACGCATGGAACTCAACTATTTTGCTACTTGCCCACGCGGTTTAGAGCAGTTATTGCTTACTGAACTGAAGTCGTTTCAGGCACGCAATATTCAATTAACCGATGGTGGTATTGGCTTTGCGGGGGATTTAAGCGTGTGTTATCGCGCAAATTTGCACTCGCGCATTGCCACGCGCATTCTCATTCAAGTAGGCCGTGGCAAATATGCTAATGAAGAAGATTTATTTCAGGCCGCTTATAAAATTAACTGGCCTAACCTGTTTGATGTAAGACATGATTTTATGGTCAAGGTGACTGGTGTTAAATGCCCGCTCAAAAGCCTTGAATTTGCCACCTTGCGCATTAAAGACGCGGTGTGCGATAAATTTAGGCAAGCAGTTGGCTCACGCCCATACATAGATACCAAAAATCCTGCAGTGCGTATTCATGCCTACTTAACTGAAGATGCCTACACGTTTTATGTAGATAGTTCAGGCCATGCTTTGTATCAACGAGGCAATCGCAAGGCCAGTATTGAAGCGCCTCTGCGTGAAAATTTAGCGGCAGGCATTTTGCAGTTATCAGGCTGGCAAGTCGGCCAACCTTTGCTAGACCCAATGTGCGGCAGTGGTACTTTTTTACTCGAAGCCGCCATGATGTGCTTAAATATTGCCCCTGGATTAAATCGTAATTTTGGTTTTGAAAAACTGAAAAACTTTGAATCAGATACTTGGAAAAAAGTTAAGAATGCCGCGCTTAAAGCGGTTAAGCCAGTAAGTTTTCAGAAGCTCTATGGAAGTGACAGTGATTTACGCGCAGTGCGCGTTGCCAAACAAAACCTGCAAGAAGCAGGATTACTTGAGGTCGTTCAACTAAGCCATGTGGAATTTACCGCACTCATACCACCAGCAGACTCTGGAGTCATGGTGGCCAATCCCCCCTATGGTGTGCGGATTGGCGAGGATGAAGCGCTAGCGGCCCTTTACCCGCAAATGGCTACCACACTTAAAGCTAAATTTGCAGGCTGGAACACTTACTTTTTAACCAACGATTTACGCATGCCCAAGCTCATGCGCCTTAGCCCAAGCAAAAAAACGCCCTTGTTTAATGGCCCGCTAGAATGTCGTTTATTTGAGATTAAAATGGTGGCAGGTAGTAATCGAAAGGAAAAACAAAGTGAGTGACTCCTTAAACCAACTAAGAGCCAGAGTGAACAACTTTGTAGAGGAACGCGATTGGGCGCAATTCCATTCTCCCAAAAACCTTGCGATGGCCATGATAGTGGAAGCGGGTGAGGTGGTAGAGCATTTTCAGTGGATGACAGAAGAGCAAAGCCGTGCGTTAGATGCTGAAACCAAAGAAAAAGTAGGTCAAGAACTCTCTGACACCTTTGTTTATTTGCTGCGCATTGCGGAAGTTTGTGGGATTGATTTAATTGAAGCGGCCAATAAAAAAATAGACCTCAACGCACAAAAATATCCCGTTGAAAAATGTAAAGGCAACAATGCCAAATATACTAACTACCAATAATCTAGACATTTAAATCTATCATTAAAATTATCCATTGATTTGCACAAGGATACACCATGTCTATTCAATCCTCCGTTACCAAGCTACTACAAGCGCAAGGCATTGCCTATCAAGTCATCGAAATCCCCTTAAGTGACGACAAAAAGCCCATTCGTAGTTTGGAAGAATTGCTTACTGCACAAGGCTTAGACCCTACTTCAGTGGTGCGGAGTGTGGTGTTTAAAGGCGAAATTTCTGGCTTTTGTCTTTTAGCACTAGCTGGTGCTGGGCGCGCTGATTGGGCGTTATTAAGAGCGCATTTAGGCGAGCGAAAGTGTCGCATGGCAGAGTTTGATGAAGTGCCTGAAGCTACTGGGTATCTAGTGGGTGCGGTGCCACCTATTGCATTACCAGAAAACATCAAAATACTGGTGGATAACAGTGTTAAAAATTACCCAAATGTAGTCATTGGCTCAGGTGTGCTGGGTTATGCACTTGCACTTAAAGGTGAAGATTTACTGGGCTTGCTGCAACATGCATCTACAGGGGATTTTGTTAAGTTGGCGTAATTGCGACCATTTTTAAATTAAAAAGCCCAGCAATTTGCTGGGCTTGGCGATTAAGAAACGAGATTATAAAACAGCCAGTGCCGCATCATAATTTGGTTCGTTAGCAATTTCACTCACGAGTTCGCTATGCAATACTTTATTATTTTCATCTAACACAACCACTGCACGCGCAGTCAAGCCAGCTAAGCTGCTATCGGTAATATATACACCATAATCAGTTGCAAATTTTGCCGTGTCACGGAAAGTTGAAAGGGTGACTACGTTTTCAATACCTTCGGCACCACAAAAACGGCTTTGCGCAAAAGGTAAATCAGCAGAGATGCACAACACAACGGTGTTGTTCATAGCGCTAGCTTTTTGGTTAAATGTTCTGACTGAAGTAGCGCAAGTTGGGGTATCAATACTTGGAAAAATATTGAGCACTTTGCGTTTGCCAGCGTAGGCATCTAAGCCTAGTAAGTTACGTTTTGCATCTGCTAATTGAAATGCTGGTGCGGTTTGTCCTTTTTGTGGCAAGTTGCCACCAATGCTTACGCTATTGCCTTTAAGGGTTACTGTTGCCATATTGTTCTCCTGTTGTTTAATTCATCTAGCATTATAGGGGACTTTGTAAAAACAAAAAGCCCATCTTTAGTAGGGCTTTTTGTCGGTGCTCAAAATTGTTTATGCAAACATATTTTCAGTGAGATAACCAATGGTCATGGTTTGGTTATGCAATACACTGTCTACGGTGTTGGGGCGAGGTGCAAATTCCCCATAAGAATAGAAGCCTGTAATGGAGGTTTGGCTACCAAAAATTTGTTTCACAGCATTGATTTCATCTACTGTTTGGGCTGCCATTACGCCCTTGCGTCCAACACAGCTCACACACAAGGCTAAGCCTGATTGGTTGATTTGGTCTGGTCTTAAAGAGCCAGTAATCATATTTGCCGCGCCACTTGCACCTTCTACTAGGCGGTCATGGTTGGTTTGACATAAACGCACGGTTTCACCTTCTTCAACGTTGCCAGCAAAAGTAAGGCTGTTGTTCTTGGGGTCAATAGCCAGAAGCGTGCGAATTTTTTCAACATCGCGCTTACCTTCTTCAATAATGGCTAATGGAAACTTAAGACCTGTTCCTGGAAGGCCTTTTGCAAAGGCATCACCAATATACATTCGGTAAAGTGGTAAAGCAGGCTTGCCATCCATTTCATACACTACGTTTTTCTGAGATTTAGTAATTTTTCTTGGTGGGCCATAAGGTTTCCATCCACCAAGTGCTCCGCTAGCCGTCACTAAATTGTTGCCATATAGGCCAACTGCAATGACTAAGTTTTCAGAAACGGTATCGTTACAAATTTGTAGCGTTTTAACAAAAGCTGCATCATCTCCTGCCATGCCGCCAACAATAGGGACTTCACCTAATTCACTTTGAAAGCCTTGTAGTAGCTCTGAACCGTTTACGTGGAGGCCATCAGAAAAAACTAACACAGTGCGTAATGTTTCTGCTTTTAACTGCCTTGCTAAATTCACGGCGGCTTCAAAAGAATTTTGCATGTCATTCATTTTAAAGCTCAATACGCGCTGCATGGTTTTTTCCCAGGCAATGGCGGTAATTTGCATGCTATCGTCAAATACCCCATTGGGGCTTATTTCTCCAGATGTTGAGCAACCCACAATCTGGGCGCTAGGATAACGCGACTTTAATGTGCTAGATAGTTTGTTGTCTTCAAAACGTTTAACCGATCCAAATACTAGTACAAGATTTGCATTTGGTAATGGTGACGCGCCTGGTAAATCTTTAAGCGTCATTTTTGCGGTAACAGATTCTTGGCGAATGAGCATGTTTTTATCCCAAATAAAACAAATAACCCTTAATTTAAGAGTCAGCTTTTGTTGTTTTTGTTAGCTTTTAGTCAGTTAATGAAAATTGATGCATATAGATGCAATCTTAAGCAACATTGTAAAAAACAATTAAATCATATAGTTAGTATATTTTATATGTATTTTTATACAAAATGCTATGTATATTGTTACATATTATTTCAAATTATTGCTATATTATAAGTATTTAGTAAAGAGATTTAATGTTTTTAATGAATAGTGTTGCCAATCGATTCGCATAATAGATAGAATGGTACAGATTTAAAATTGTAACCAGTCTGCAACAAAAGCTTGAAGTAATTTCAGTATTGGGGGTTGGGGTGGCCGAAATAGACCTAGCTAACATTAAGGTGATGATAATTGACGATAGCAATACGATTCGTCGAAGCGCTGAACTGTTTTTAAAGCAAACAGGTTGTGAGGTTATTCTTGCAGAAGATGGTTTTGATGCATTGTCTAAAATTTCAGTGCATATGCCAGATGTGATTTTTGTAGATATTATGATGCCACGTCTTGATGGCTACCAAACATGTTCACTCATTAAACGCAATTCCCGTTTTAAATCAACCCCAGTGATTATGCTTTCAAGCAAAGATGGTTTGTTTGATAGGGCTCGTGGGCGTATGGTCGGTTCTGATCAATACCTTACCAAACCATTTACTAAAGAATCGCTGATTGCAACAGTGCAAGAGTACGCATCATCTGCAAATTCAAACTCAGAGGAGAGTTAGGCGTATGGTTATTCAAAATATATTAGTCGTTGACGATTCTGAAACAGATCGTTTTGTTATCACAGAAATATTAGAAAATGCTGGCTACACAGTGACCACTGCATCAAGTGGTGAAGAGTGTATTGCTATGGTGGAAATTACGCCACCAGATTTGGTGGTCATGGATGTGATTATGCCAGGTTTAAACGGCTTTCAAACAACGCGTTCACTTACAAAAAATCCTAAAACTTCGCATATTCCAGTCATTATGTGTACAGGAAAAGAGCAGGCAACAGATAGATTATGGGCGTTGAGACAAGGGGCTAAAGACTGTGTGATTAAGCCAGTGCAAGCGGCAGACCTAATAGCAAAAATAAGAGCGCAAGAAACTTAAGGTTTTACTAAATCATGGCAAAAACCAAACTCAATCTGCACGCCTACCAACAAGATATATTAAATAGGTTGCAGCAAGTTAAAGAAAGTGCCGCAACCACGGCCACTTCAAAGCTGGGCGTGAAGTTTGGCGGCGAGAATTGGTTGGTTAGTATGTCAGATATCGCAGAGGCCTTGCCAGTGCCAGAATATACGCCAGTGCCACTCACGCACGCTTGGTTTTTAGGTTTATCCAATGTGCGCGGTAATTTATTCGGCATTAGTGACTTAGCAGCGATATCTGGCTTGGGCGCAACAAAATTAACACGTGATACACGTATTTTATTGGTTAATGAGCGTTACGATACCAATGTTGCATTGCTAGTTTCTGAATTGGTTGGTTTAAGAAACTTGCTAGATATGCAAGTGCTACCTAAGGCTGAACATGTTCCTGTTTGGCAAATTGGGCGCTATCAGGATAAAAATGGAGATATTTGGGGGGAGCTAGATGTGCATGCATTGCTCAATGAGCAAACTTTTATGCACATTGCCGCTTAATTGTTTGGATAACGTTAACGATATTGAAGTGAAAAAAAGCTAGTCATCGCTTGGAGAGAAATATGGCGCTAAATGGAGCAAAAATTAAAGAAGTATTTGCAAATATTGGGCAAAAGTTTAAGTTGGCAAAAGCACCAACTGACGATAAGGGACCCAATGCAAATATTGTATTAGTTACGCAAGCCGTTGCGTTTTTAATATTTGTGCTAGTGAGCTTTTGGGCAATTAATCAAGTGCGTATTAATGGCCCTCTAGATACAAGACTTAAACTGAATAATGACTTGCGTGCAGATATTCTTCCTCCTCCTCTTTATGTAGTGGATGGTTTTGCATCTGCTAACGAAGCTTATGTTGCAGCCAGTGCATTTAACGATGCAAAACGCGATAAAAGTTTGTTAGCTTTAAAAGCTACGGAAAAAGCCTTTAAAGAGCGTGTCGCTTACTGGAAAAAAAATGTGCCTGAAGGTGAGCTTAAAGGCCTGCTTGAAGCGGTGGTAAAGTCAGGTGAAAACTTTTACCGCATTGCACAAAAAGATTACGAGCCTGCACTTAAAGCCGGCACTGCCACTGCTGTTGCACCCTTGGCCGAACTTACAGCTGCTTACGAGGTAAATAGAGGCGTCGTTAATGGGTTTTTAAAGTCTCTTGAAAAATCTAGGGCAGATGAAGAATCCAATGCACGTAAATTTTTGATTTTTACAATTGCATTACTTGCTGTGGCTGCAATTATTTTGATTGGTTTTATGACCTACAACGGATTAAAACAAAATAGACGGGTTGAGGAGTCTGTAAAATCACTTGAAAAAGTGGGGCTTGAGAACCAAGAGGCGGTGTTAAACCTACTCGATGAAATGGGTGACTTGGCGGATGGTGACTTAACGGTTAAAGCGCAAGTATCAGAAAATATTACGGGGGCAATTGCCGACTCTATTAACTATACCATTGATAACCTCAGAGGTTTGGTGATTGAAATTAACCGTGCTACTGACCAAGTGACTGGCGCTACTACTCAAGCTAAATCCACTTCTGAAGCGTTGCTTTCAGCAACCGAAATACAAGGTAAGCAAATTCAAGAAACAGGTGAAGCGGTAGCAAATATGACCCGCTCAATCTTACAAGTGTCAAGCAACGCTAGCGAGGCTTCACAGGTGGCGCAACGTTCATTGCAAGCCGCTACGCAAGGTGCAGAAGCGGTACAAAATACCATTGCAGGTATGAATGAAATCCGTACACAAATTCAAGAAACCTCAAAACGTATTAAGCGCTTAGGTGAAAGCTCGCAAGAGATTAGTGAAATTGTGGAGTTGATTTCAGATATTACAGAACAAACCAATATTCTAGCGTTGAACGCGGCGATTCAAGCTGCTTCAGCGGGTGAAGCTGGTAGAGGATTTACCGTGGTTGCTGAAGAGGTGCAACGTCTCGCGGAGCGCTCATCAGAGGCGACAAAACAAATTAGTGCGATTGTGAAAACGATTCAAACGGATACCAACGATGCGGTTGCGGCGATGGAAAAAAGTACCGAAGGTGTGGTTGAAGGTGCTCGATTGTCAGATGCAGCGGGTCAGGCCTTGAATGAAATTGAGGCGGTTAGTAATGACTTAGCGCAGTTAATTCGCTCAATTTCTAATGCTACTGCTGCGCAAACCGAAGTGGCCTCTAAAGTTTCACGAAACATGCAGGAGATTCAAAACATTACGGTACAAACTTCTGAAGGTACACGCCAAACGGCGGATTCTGTTGAGCAGTTAATTGACCTTGCGGAAGAACTTCGTGGTTCAGTCGCTGGCTTCAAACTCTCTTAATCAATATCCAACAGCTTGAGGTTCATTTGGTGGAAGAATTTGACGTAGGCCCACTTACTTGGGTAAAAGGTGAGATAGACCAAGCGCTTGATAGCGTGCAGGAAAATCTCAATACCTTTGCGACTAATTTAGACGATACCTCGGTATTAAAATTTTCCCAAACCCATCTTTATCAAGTGACAGGTGCGCTTGATATGGTTGGTCTACAGGGTTGCAAACGATTGTGTCAAGAAATTGATAATCTGTTGCAACAGCTAGAAAAGAAAACGGTGAGTTCGGATGAAGCTAAATTAGCTACGTTAACTGATGCCATCGCTCAGCTACGTCAGTATTTAAATGATTTGCTAAATGGTACTCCAGACCTGCCAATGCGATTGTACCCAAGTCTTGAACAGTTATCGCAAGCCCAAGGTCAGGCAATTGATGTCACTGAACTATTTTTTCCTGATACCACTTTACGTGCACCTAAAACGCTACCAGTTAATACCTTAGAAGAAGGTCAATTACTTTCTTTTGTGACTGAGCATCGTCAGAAATTTCAAAAAGCGCTTTTAGATTGGCTTAAATCTGGCAACCAACAGAGTATCGCAGAAATGTTTGTCTCGGTTGATCAGGTGATGCAAGTGCAAACTAATAGTGTCAATAAAACCTTATGGTGGGTGATGACGGCTTTTGTTGAGACCCTCGCTAATGCAAGTTTGGCAAGCAATCCTTCAGTTAAACGATTATGTAGGCAGATAGATCAACAATTAAAAATTGCGGCAGAACAGACGAAACCACCAGCTGGTTTAATGCGCGATTTACTCTATTTTGTTGGTTTAGGTGGCGTTAATACTGAGCGTGTTCGTCATGTTAAACAAGTATTTGAATTAGAAAGTTTATTATCAAGTGAACAATCATCAGTTTCCGATGATGTGGCTTCAGCATCACATTTGCTTGGTATCGTTGCTACTTTACTAAAAACGTGGCAATTGGTGGCAGAATACAATACCGATATGGTGACTGAGTGTCATCATCAAATGCAATCATCTCATGCATTTACCCAGGCATTAACACACCCCACAAAAGCGTTATTTGTAGCACTAGATGAATTGATTGCTTGGTTATCGCAAGAGGCTACCAGAGTTAATGATGTTGCGATTGTAGAGGTTGCCACTGCGTTAGGTGTTGCAGAGCGCGCGCTTCAACAATATGAAAGCATACAAGAAACATTGCAAATGCAAATTGAGGCACAAACAGTGCGTCTGCAGGAGTTGATGCAAGGGGCAACCACACTTTCTAGCATGCCAGATTTTGTCGCAGGGGCTTTAGAAGATGATGTTAAAGGGGCGCTTGCTAAGCAAATTAATGAATCTTTAGTACTAGCAGAGCAATCATTAGATGGCTATTTTAGAGATGCCAATAATCTTGAAGCCCTAAGCGGTGCTAAAAAACCACTTGAAGAGGTACGTGCTGCTTTTGAAATGCTAGAGCAAAATACCCCTGCCTCTATTTCAAATGCAGCCTTGCGTTATGTCGATTATTTTGTAGCTAATCCAACACTGAATCATGCACTAGATTTTGAATTGCTTGCTGAAGGCTTAAGCGCTTTAGGTATGTATGTTGAAAATATGCCACGCATACGTAGTGAAATTAGCGACATGCTAGAACAAGCAAAAATTAAGCTTGAAGTGAGACAGGACAGCTTATTTGATGTGGCTGAGCAAGACGGTTCAACGGCTGACGAACAACCAGTAATTGGTCAACAAACCGCAGAAACTTTAGAAACTAATACAGAAAACAGCTATGTTTCGCGTCCGTTTGACCCAGAAATGTTAGAAATTTACATTGCAGAAGCCGAGGAAGTATTGGCCTCTGTGGCACAAAATTTACAAGCATTACGAATCAATATCACAGACGCTGAGTCATTAGCGGAAGTTAGACGTGGCTACCATACATTAAAAGGCAGTGGTCGCATGGTAGGTTTGGATAAACCCGCTGAAGTAGCATGGTCTGTAGAAAAATTACTCAATTTCTTAATGGAAAGTAAAGCTAATCTTAACCTTGTGCAACTTGCCTTTTTAGAAAAAGCCAGTGCTGCATTTGCAGACTGGATTTATGCTTTAAGACAGCACGGTGAGGTGAGTGTGGATGAAGTGCCCTGGCAACAAGAGGCAGCTTCGCTAGAAGTGGTGACACCTAAACAGGCTGCAGTTAAAGAAGAAGTATTAATTGATGGCACACGTAAAATTAGTCGCGGCTTGTTTAATGTGTTCTTGGCTGAAGCTAAACAACATGTCAGCACATTGCAGTCTGAAGTCGCAAACCTGCAAGATGGAGTCTTGCAAAAACCAACTACCCCCATGGTGCGTGCCGCGCATACCCTCGCAAGTAATGCTGGGGCAACAGGCTTTAAACCTATTTTGGATTTAGGTCGTGCCTTTGAACATTGGTTAGACGAGTTTGCTGGCAACTGGACGCAAGATACTATAGGACTCGCTGACCGAGTTGTACAATCATTAGCAGACATGTTGGTAAAAGTTGAAGAATTACGTCAACCTAAACGTGCAACAGGCTTATTAAATGCTTTAAAACGTGCTACGGATGAAGCGAATTTGGCACAAGAGCAAGCATTGGCGCAACCAGTTGCAGAACAGGCTAATGATGAGCTGGCAAATGTTAAAAAACTGCTTTCAGACATTAATCTTGATGATATTCACCAAGACGATACCGTTGCTACACCAGAAAACACTGAGTTAGCCAATCTTGAAGTGGCTATAGCAGAGCAACAGCCAGAGACTAAAGCAATTGAGCAAGACGAGTTAAATGAGCTAGCACCAGAGCCAGAGCCAATAATAGTAAATGCTAATGCAGCTGAAGAGGTGCTTCCAATCATGGAAACACCAGCCGAGGAGATGGTTGTACCAAACATTTCTGCTGCGCCAGTAGAAAAAGTTAAACCAACAAAATCAGCCAAAGTAAGTAAACAAACACCCGTTGCTGATGTAATGCCAGCTGCCAACCAAGAGTTAATGGCAATCTTTATGGAAGAGGCGCGTGAACTAGTACCGCTGGTAGGTAAAGAGCTACGCGCATGGCGAGCCAGCCCAACGGAAGCTGATCATGCAGATGAACTGCAACGTGCGCTCCATACGCTCAAGGGTAGCGCTCGTATGGCAGGTCAAACTGAAATGGGTGATGCGGTGCATGGTATGGAAGACCGCATTGTTCAGGTACTCAAACGTCAAGTAGTGATGTCTGATTTTGATGGCATGTTTTCAGATTTAGATCATATTGGCGCGCTCACGCAAGCGCTAGATACCGCATTAAACCCAGATGCAGCCCCAGAAGATAGACCCAATCTTGGTGTGGCTGCAGGACGCACAGCAGAGCGTGCTTCGCAATTCTTACGTATGCGTTCTGAGGTCTTGGATAGGTTAATTAACGAAGCGGGTGAAGTGAGTATTGCGCGTTCGCGTATTGATAGAGAGATGCAAGGCTTTAAACAGTCATCACTTGATTTGACTGAAAGCGTATTCCGTTTGCGTAATTACCTGCGTGAGTTGGAGATTGAAACAGAAAGCCAAATGCAATCACGCTTAACCTTGTTGCAAGAAACCCAATCTTCGTTTGACCCGCTCGAATTTGACCGATTTACGCGCTTGCAAGAATTAACCCGCATGATGGCGGAAAGCGTGAATGACGTGGCGACAATTCAACATGCCTTGCTTATGAATTTAGATGAGGCTGAATCAGCACTACAGCAACAAAATCGCATGAACTACGAGTTACAACACGGCTTAATGTCAGTGCGTATGGTGCCTTTCTCTCTTATCGTGGAGCGTTTACATCGTATTGTGCGTCAAACTGCGCGCGAGCTAAATAAACAAGTTGAATTGACCATTGAAGGTGAAAAGGTTGATATTGACCGCAGTGTGCTAGATAAAATTGGCGCACCTCTTGAACACCTCTTAAGAAATGCAGTGGCGCATGGTATTGAGTCACCAGAGCAACGCGTTAAAATGGGTAAGCCTGCACAGGGTACTATTCAACTAAAAGTGTTTAGAGAAAAAGATGAAATTGCATTGATGGTGAGTGATGATGGTGCAGGAATTAATCTCGCTAAAGTACGTGCAAAAGCCATTGAAAAACAATTGATTCAGCCTGACCAAGAAGTAGCAGATCAAACACTCATGTCTGTTATCTTTGAGCCAGGATTTTCAACAGCTACAGATGTTACCCAAATTGCTGGTCGAGGCGTGGGCTTAGATGCGGTTAGAGGAGATATTACAGGCCTGGGCGGTCGTATTGACGTGAGTAATCAAGAAAAGCAAGGCGCAAAATTTAGTATTTTCTTACCAGTGACGCTGTCTGTGATTCCTGTAGTAAACGTGCGTGCAGGACACCATGTGTTTGCGATTCCTGCAATTATGGTGGAGCAACTACAAAAACAAAAACCAAAAGACTTGCTTGCAACTTATACCGCTAAACAGCTCATGTGGGCAGATAATGTTTACCCCATTCATTATCTGCCAAAATTAATTGGTGATTATCAAACGCAGGCAGAGCCGCAAAATTACAGCCCTATTTTGTTATTAAGAAGTGGTACTTACCGCGTAGCTTTGCATATTGATGAAGTCTTAGGCAATGAAGATGTGGTGATGAAGCCCATTGGGGCGCAAGTCGCGCGCGTGCCAGGGGTGGCAGGGGCTACAGTGACAGGTGAGGGTAAAATTATTTTAATTCTCAACCCCTTGCAATTGGCGAATCGTGAGGAGTTGTCGGCAGGTGCAGTCAAGATAAGTACACCAGAAATCGTTGAAACCAAAGAAGTAACGCCTTTAGTCATGGTGGTAGATGACTCACTGACCATGCGTAAGGTGTTGGGTAGAGCGTTAGAGCGTGAAGGCTACCAAGTGATTACTGCCAAAGACGGTGTAGACGCATTACAACAATTAGTAGAACAAAAACCAGATATTATGTTGTTAGATATTGAAATGCCCCGTATGGATGGCTTTGAGTTAACGCGTAATGTCCGAAATGACGCCACTACAAAACATATTCCTATTATCATTATTAGCTCAAGAACTGCTGAAAAGCATCAAAATGTTGCTAAAGAGCTGGGTGTAAATGCGTTCTTAGGTAAGCCAGTTCAAGATGATCAACTGATTGCAGAAATTAAACGTTTGATTGCACATTAAACATCAATATGCACTTTATTGTGCTAAGTCATTGAGATACAACGTGATAAAAATTTAGCGCATTTTTATACCTAAACCTTGGTTGTAATCGGTTAAAATTATAGCCATGTCTACCCCTTCATTTGTTCATTTGCGTTGCCACAGTGAGTACGCTATTGTGGATGGTACAGTGCGCATTGGCGACTATGTAAAGCGCGCCAAGGCTGACTCCATGCCCGCTTTAGCGCTCACAGATTTAAACAATTTGTTTGGCGCGGTTAAGTTCTATAAAGCAGCACGTGGTCAAGGCATTAAGCCAATCATAGGTTGTGATGTTTGGATTGAAAATGAAGATAACCGCGAGCAACCGTTTAGGCTATTGTTGTTGTGTCAAAGCCAGCAGGGCTATTTGCGTTTATGCCAATTGTTATCTAAAGCCTATGTTGAAAATCAATTTAGAGCTCGTCCTGAAATTAAAAAATCATGGTTGCAGGAAAATGCAGACGGACTAATTGCCTTATCTGCGGCTATGCTAGGCGATATTGGCTACGCAATAGTACAGGGTAATAATACGCAGGCGACGCAATGCGCACAACAATGGCAAAGCATTTTCCCCCGTCGTTTTTATATTGAAGTACAACGCGCTGGCCATGCGCAAGAAGAGCCTTATATTCAAGCAGCGCTTTCTCTCGCCGGGCAACTTGATTTACCTGTAGTAGCAACGCATCCTGTGCAATTTATGACCCCTGATGATTTTAAAGCCCATGAGGCGCGGGTATGTATTGCAGAGGGGTATGTCCTAGCTGATAAGCGCCGACCAAAGCACTTTACCGAGAGGCAATATTTTCTGACACAGGCAGAGATGCAAGCCCTATTTGCAGATATTCCTGAAGCTTTGCAAAACAGTGTGGAAATTGCAAAACGGTGTAATTTAGAGCTGACATTAGGTAAAAATTATTTACCGCAGTTTCCAACGCCTAATAACCAAAGTCTAGATGAATATCTAATAGCGCAAGCGAACTTGGGGCTAGAAAAACGCTTGGCAGTGCTCTACCCAGACCCCGATGTTAGGCAGGCTAAACGCCCTGAATATGAAACACGCTTAGCGTTTGAAACCAAAATCATTATTCAAATGGGGTTTCCTGGCTACTTTTTAATTGTGGCAGACTTTATCAATTGGGCAAAAAATAACGGTGTACCTGTGGGACCTGGTCGTGGTTCTGGAGCGGGCTCGGTAGTCGCCTACAGTTTAGGTATTACAGACTTAGACCCATTGCAATATGCCTTACTATTTGAGCGGTTTTTGAATCCAGAGCGGGTATCGATGCCTGACTTTGATATTGATTTTTGCCAAGAAGGTCGTGATCGCGTCATTGAATACGTCAAGCAAAAGTATGGGAGAGATGCGGTTTCACAAATCGCCACTTTCGGTACCATGGCCGCTAAGGCTGTCATTCGAGACGTGGGTAGGGTGTTAGATTTACCCTTTAATTTTGTTGATGGCATTGCTAAACTTATTCCCAATGAGTTAGGTATTACCCTCAAGGATGCGTTAGAAAAAGAGCCACAACTACAAGAGCGCCGTCAACAAGAGGACGAGGTTAACGAGTTGTTAGAACTTGCCTTACGCCTTGAAGGCTTAACACGTAATGTGGGGATGCACGCGGGTGGCGTATTAATCTCACCAGGAAAAATTTCTGATTTTTCACCAGTGTATTGCCAAGCAGATGGCTCGAGTTTAGTGAGCCAGTATGATAAAGATGATGTTGAAGCAGTAGGCTTAGTAAAGTTTGACTTTTTAGGCTTGCGCACGCTTACTATTTTAGACATGGCAATGCACAATGCAAATCTGCAACGAGCTCATTTGGCGCTAGCACCACTCAATTTTGAAACATTGCCGCTAGACGATAAAAAGACCTACCAACTACTAAAAACTGCCAATACCACAGCCGTATTCCAGCTAGAGTCGCGCGGTATGAAGGATATGCTTAAGCAAGCAAAGCCCGATTGCTTTGAGGATATTATTGCTTTGGTGGCATTGTATCGCCCAGGTCCTATGGATTTGATTCCTGACTTTTGTCGCCGTAAACATGGACAACAACGCGTAGAGTATCCGCATCCTTCAACAGAGCCCATTTTAAAAGAAACTTATGGCATTGCAGTGTATCAAGAGCAGGTAATGCAAATTGCCCAAGTGGTTGGTGGTTATAGCCTAGGCGGTGCAGATTTACTGCGCCGTGCCATGGGCAAAAAGAAGCCAGAAGAAATGGAAGCGCAACGCAAAATATTTGTGGAAGGCGCCATTAAAAACCAGTTAACCGAGCAACAAGCCACAGAGCTTTTCATCACACTAGAAAAATTTGCGGGTTATGGTTTTAACAAATCGCATGCTGCCGCCTACGCACTTGTGGCTTACCACACAGCCTATTTAAAAGCGCATTATCCAGCCGCATTCTTGGCCGCCACCATGTCGGCTGATATGAATAATACCGACAGCGTGCATATTTTCTTTGATGACTGCGCAGTGAATGGCATTGAAGTACTACCGCCTAATATTAATGAAAGTGAATTTCGTTTTAAGCCTTTAAATGACAAGCAAGTGCTGTTTGGTTTAGGGGCAGTCAAAGGTACAGGGTTAGCAGCTATAGAAGTGATATTAGCGGCACGCAAACAAGATGGCCCATTTAAAGATTTGTTTGATTTTTGTGAGCGTTTAGACTTGCGCAAAGTGAATCGACGTGTGATTGAGTCTTTAATCCGTGCAGGCGCATTTGATACCTTACAACCCAATCGCGCGGCGTTATTGGCTGGCGTTAGTTTAGCCATTAGTGCAGCAGAGCAAAGTGGCGCCAATGCTGGGCAAAATAGTTTATTTGGGGCAGTGTCAGATAGTGTAGTGCATCAATTACCTAACACCGCAATGTGGACAGAGCAGCAGCGCCTATTAGAAGAAAAAGTGGCACTTGGATTTTATTTAAGCGGACATCCGTTCAATGCTTATAAAAAAGAGTTGACCCAATTTGTGCGAGGGTCTTTGGCAACTATTACGCCACAAGAGCAATTGCAAACGCTGGCTGGCGTAATTACAGGCGTTAGAATTCGCATGACAGCACGAGGAAAAATGGCCATTGTCATGCTAGATGATACCTCGGCACAGATAGAGGTCGTGGTTGGTAACGAGTTACTCAATCAATGTCAGCACTTAGTTAAAGAAGACCAATTGGTGATTGTGGAAGGGCGCGTCAGTCATGATGATTTCTCAGGGGGCATCCGCGTTAATGTGCGTAAGCTCTATGATTTAAACACAGCGAGGAGTGCCCATGCCAGTTGGTTAAAGCTCACTTGCAATGGGCAATCAGATGCGACTAAATTGCGAGAGATTTTGAATCCGTACAGAATCAGTATAGAAGAAAGCCAAGAAAAACGTGGTTGCATGGTTAAACTTGAATATCATAACCAACAAGCGCAAGCAGAGTTGGTGCTGGGTGACTCATGGCGCGTTCATTTGCATGATGAGTTATTAATCGGCTTAAAAGCGTGGTTATCTGAAGATAATGTAAAAGTGCTATATAATTAGGCCTTGAAGCAAGGTATCGATTGAGAAATAAAGGTATAAGGCATGAAAATCAGTTATTTAGACTTTGAACAACCGATTGCAGAGTTAGAAAGTAAAATTGAAGAGTTGCGTCGCGTACAAGGGGATGCAAGTGTAGATATATCTGAAGAAATTAAACGCTTAGAAGCCAAGAATCTAGCGCTTACCAAAGAAACTTACGCTAATCTTAATGCATGGCAGATTTCTCAAGTGGCAAGGCACCAACAACGCCCATACGCATTAGACTATATCAACGGTATTTTCACTGACTTTTCTGAGTTGCATGGTGACAGGGCGTTTGCTGATGACCATGCAATTGTTGGCGGTCTAGCACGGTTTGAGGGTCAACCTGTGATGGTGGTGGGGCAACAAAAAGGACGTGATGTAAAAGAGCGCCAATACCGCAATTTTGGCATGCCTCGCCCAGAGGGGTATAGAAAAGCATTGCGTCTTTATCGTTTGGCTGAAAAATTTGGCTTACCTATTATTACGCTGATTGATACTCCGGGGGCATACCCTGGCATTGGTGCCGAAGAACGTGGTCAATCAGAAGCCATTGCACGTAATTTGTATGTGATGTCAGAACTTAGAACGCCAATTATAGGGGTGATTATTGGGGAAGGTGGTTCGGGCGGTGCATTAGCGTTAGGGGTTGTCGACCAGTTGTTAATGTTGCAATATGCCACTTACTCAGTTATTTCACCTGAGGGTTGTGCTTCTATTTTATGGAAAAGTGCAGAAAAGGCTTCTGAAGCCGCTGAAACCCTAGCGATTACCTCATCTCGTCTAAAATCTTTAGGTTTAATTGACCGCGTTGTACAAGAGCCTATGGGCGGTGCGCATCGTGACCCAGAAGCGATGATGAACTCACTTAAAGTGGCACTTAAAGAAGAATTAGCAAAATTTAAATCAAAAACGATTCCTAAATTGCTAGATGCTAGACTCGATAGATTAATGAGTTATGGCAAATACAAAGAAACCGCAGCAAAGTAGTAGTACTTCACCATACAATGCGCCACGGCAAGCTCAGCTTGAAGCGGCGCACTTTGTTTATCAGCAGTTTGTTCAAAATATTACGCCCTATGTCAACACGCAAGGCAGCATTCTAGTTGGCTTAAGTGGTGGTCTTGATTCCTGCGTGTTGCTACATCTTTTAGCGCAATTGCGCTCTAATTGTGGCTTTACGCTCCAAGCTATGCATGTGCATCATGGCATTAGTCAGCATGCGGATGATTGGCTGAACTTTTGCAAAAACTTATGTCATCAATACAATATTGATTTTCACGCTCAGCATGTCAGCCTCAATCCAAACAGTGGCTTAGGCATAGAGGCTGAAGCGCGTATGTTGCGTTATCAAGCACTTTTTGATACGCAGGCTGATATGGTGTGTGTGGCGCATCATGAAGATGATCAAGCTGAAACCCTATTACTACAGCTGTTGCGAGGTGCGGGCGTGCGCGGTTTATCCAGCATGGCAGCGTGTGATGTAGAAAAACGGCTATTACGCCCTTTGCTCAATATCAGCCGTAAAGCCATTGAGCAATACGCTCAGGCACATCAATTGAAATGGGTGGAAGATGAAAGCAATCTAGTAGAAAGTTATGATAGAAATTTTATTCGCCAGCGTGTAATGCCCATACTCAATACACGCTACCCCAAGGCACAACACACGCTAGCACGGGTCGCTGCTCATATGGCAGAGGCGCAGGCGCTTGCAGATGATTTAGCGCAGTTGGATGCAAATGGTTGTATCGAAAATGCACGTTTACTGCTCGTGCCATTTTTATCACTCAGCTTAATCAGACAAAAAAATCTTATGCGCTGGTGGCTAAATGAGCAACAAATTCGTATGCCCAGTGCAGCTAAATTAGAGGTGATGCTACAACAATTGCGTGATGCAAAGGCAGATACCAATTTACAAATATTGTTAGATGCGCAGCAGGGCTTAGTGTTAAGAAGATATCATGGAGCGGTTTATATTACTAAGCGGCAGTCTGGGGTGGTGAATCAACCACTACAATGGCAAGGTGAAGAAAGTCTGCAACTTGCGGATGGTAGTAAGCTTATTTTTAGCTATCAACAAGGGCAGGGCCTAGATCTATCCAAAGTAAATAGACAACTCACCATTGCCTACCGTAAGGGTGGTGAGCGTTTTAAGCCCCACGCGGCTAGACCAACGCGCACGCTTAAGCACTTATTACAAGAGGCGAAAATGCCACCATCTGTGCGTGAACAGTTGCCTTTAGTCTTTAAAAATGATGTGTTAGTGATGGTGCCTAGTATCGGCGTTGCCGATGAATATCAGGCTTCTAAAGACTGTATGGGTCTTGTGATTGATTGGCAACCTGCATAAATCGACAGTTTTATTTTTTTTGTAATAAAGGTTTTAGCGATCCCCATACATTTTGCATAATTTTGGCTTGTGCAGCTACATTAGGGTGCAACCCATCGTTTTGAAGATACATTGGATTGCCTGCAACCCCCTCTAGTAAAAACGGCAATAATGTTACGCCTTCACTGCTAGCTAATGTTGAATAACTTTGATGAAATTGTTGGGTATATTTTGGGCCATAATTAGGTGGAATCTTCATGCCCAAAAGTAATACTCTAGCTTTTGCCTGTTTTGCTAGCGCAATCATACTGGCGAGATTTTTACGCATTTGTGCAATAGGCAGGCCACGTAAGCCATCGTTTGCGCCCAATTCAAGCAATACCCATTGTGGATGATGCGTTTGGAGTGTCTGTGCAAAGCGCGTTAATCCACCACTTGTGGTTTCGCCACTGACACTAGCGTTTACCACGCGATGCGGGAACTTTTGCGCAATTAATTGTTCTTGCATAAGCGTTACCCATCCTTGTTGGCTTTGCATGCCGTAAGCGGCGGATAAACTATCGCCATATACTAAAATAACTGGTGGGTTGCCTGCATTAGCTGGTGTAGCTTGTGCTAAGCTCAACAGTGTGATGAGAAAAATCCATTTAAATAAATTCTGGAATACCAGCATATGCAAAAACCTTTCGCAGTTGAAGCTCGAAACCTAGCTAAGCATGTTATCAGTAATGGCAGTACGCTGACTATACTTTCGCATTTAGACCTCTTGGTAGAAGCGGGTAATCAACTCGCTATCGTAGGACGTTCTGGCTCTGGAAAATCCACTTTACTTGGTTTGCTTGCGGGCTTGGATGTGCCTAGTGAAGGGGATGTGTTCATTAACGGGCAAAATATCACACAGTTAGATGAAGATGGACGTGCAGAGATGCGTGCACGGCACATGGGCTTTGTTTTTCAGTCGTTTCAACTGATGGGTTCACTTAATGCGCTTGAAAACGTCATGTTGCCTTTGCAGTTGGCCTCTAACGCAGAAGCTAAAACCTTAGCCATGCAGGCCCTAGATCAAGTGGGTTTGAGTGCAAGATTAACGCATTACCCAAAACAGCTCTCAGGGGGAGAACAGCAACGTGTGGCAATCGCCCGAGCGTTTGCAACGCAACCCCATATTTTATTTGCAGATGAACCTACAGGTAATTTAGACCTTGAAACGGGTCAGCAAATTATTGATTTATTATTTGCGTTAAATGCAAACGCAGGTACTACGCTAATCTTGGTCACCCACGATACTGATCTAGCTAAACGATGCCAACGCATAGTAAATTTAGAGTCTGGTAAGCTTATTGAGGTGAGTGCGTAATGGCATTTTTACTGGCATGGCAACAGCTTAAAAGTCATTGGCAAGCCGGTGAGCTTCGCGTGCTTGTCATGGCGTTGGTACTTGCTGTGGCATCCGTGTCTGCCGTCAGCTTTTTTATAGAGCGTGTGTCATCGGCACTTAGTCAGCAAGGGGGGTTGCTGTTAGGGGGCGATATGGTGGTCACCTCTCAACACGCAATGCCAGCGCATTATTTAAGCAAAGCCGCTAAACAACAACTCAGTATGGTACAAACCATGGAGTTTCCTAGCATGGTGTTGTTTGGTGAAGCGAGTCAATTAGCGGAAATTAAAGCCTTAGGCCAAGGATTTCCATTGCGCGGAGATTTAACCATCAACGTGGCAAGTGGCAAAGCAAAAAAAGTGAATGATATTCCTGCCGCTGGCACCGTTTGGGTTGAGCCTAAGCTAGCAAACACCTTACAAGTTAAGATAGGGGATACTTTGCAGGTAGGGGAGTCGCATCTTGTTATTGCTGCACTCATCATACAAGAGCCTTCGCGTGGTGGCGATATGTTTAGTTTTGCGCCAAGGTTAATGATGAATATGGCGGATGTTCAGGCAACCAACTTAATCCAATATGGAAGCCGTGTTAAATACCAATTGTTATTAGCAGGTCAATCTCAGCAACTCAAAGCCTATGAGTCTTGGGCTAAAACGCAACTTAAATCAGGAGAGCGCATAGAAGATGTGACCAATGCCAGACCCGAAGTCAAAAGTGCTTTAGAAAAGTCTCACCAATTTTTAGGGTTATCAGCGATGGTAAGTGTGATTTTATCGATGGTTGCTATGTTTCTAGCCAGCATACCCTATGTGCACAATAGTCTTAATCACTTTGCCATCATGCGTTGTTTAGGCGCAAGTAAACGCTTAATTACCCAAGTCATTTTATTAGAAGCGCTTTATTTGGCATTGATTGGTGGTTTGTTAGGTTTATTGCTAGGGTTTTTAGCGCAACATCTATTAGCTGGATTACTTGGTGACCTTTTATTAGGGCAACTACCTGTGATTAGCCTAAATAGTCTACCGCTTAAACCTTTGGCTGTTGGTCTGTTGTTGAGTGTAAGCAGTATGCTCGCGATGTTATGGCCACATCTAAAAAGTTTAAGTGATGTCCCTGCCATGCGAGTGCTACGAAATGACACCTTACAACAACACCCCAAAGCGATTGTGCAATTTTTGCCATTTTTACTTGTACTGATTGTGATGGTGTTTTGGCAAGCCAGTCATATCAATTTGGCCATTGCAACTATGCTTGGTTTAAGTGCATTAGTATTGGTAATTAGCTTACTAGTATGGCTAGTGTTAATGAGTTTAAAACGACTGCCAATGGGTAAAAGTAGTAGTTTAAAACTAGGCTTAGCTGGTCTAAAACGTAGGCCGTTACTCGCTGTGGCGCAAAGTGTGGGATTAAGTTTGGGTGTAATGGCACTTGTACTGTTAGCGTTTATTAGGACGGACTTAATGCAAAACTGGCGTAAATCTCTTCCAGAAGATGCGCCCAACCGTTTTGTCATTAATATACAGCCCGATCAAATCAAAGCAATACAACAATTTTTTAACACTGCAGGTATTCAAGACACCAACATTTATCCCATGATACGTGGTCGTTTGGTTGAGCAAAATGGAAAACCATTTAATGCTAATCAATTTAAGGACGAGCGTGCACGTCGATTGGCTGAGCGTGAGTTTAATTTATCTGTAGCGCAAGAGATGCAAGCAGATAATCAATTGGTGGCTGGACGCTGGTGGGATAAGGCTGAGTTATCGCAGCCATATGTATCAATAGAACAAGGTTTGGCAGATACTTTGGGCATTCATTTGGGTGACCAGCTCACCTATGATATTGCTGGTATCCCTATTAAGCTTCAAGTCACAAGTATACGTAAGGTAGATTGGGATACCATGCGCGCTAATTTTTTTGCAGTGACTCCGCCACAGTTGCTACAGGGCTTTAATGCAAGCCATATCACCAGCTTTTATTTACCTCCACATCAAGAACCGTTGCTTCAAGCGCTCATGCAACAGCACCCCAATTTAACGGTGATTGATGTAGCAGCACTTATGCAGCAAGTGCGTAGTATCATGAATAAAATGACAAGCGCAATTCAATGGGTATTTATGTTTAGTTTATTTTCAGGCTTGGCGGTGTTATACGCTGCGCTAGTGGCAACCCGAGAAGAACGCATTAAAGAGGCAACGCTACTTAGGGTGCTGGGGGCTAAAAAAGGCCAAGTGCTGATGGCTGCGATGACTGAGTTTGCAACCATTGGATTATTGGCGGTAATACCCGCGGTAATCGCTGCTAATATATTAGCGTTTTTTATTAGTCATCAAGTGCTCAATATTGGCTATAGTATTAATTGGCTGCATACGGCTAGCGCCATACTAATTGCTTTAATAGCAATTCCTATGGCATCTTGGATAGTTCTTAAATCGTATTTAAACCTTCCTCCACGTTCAATTCTACAAAGTACATAGTAATTATCTGATTATGATTGGCTGTATTTAACCAATAATATGGTTGTATACAGCCAATAAATATGGTTATATACAACCATATTTTACGTGCAAGGTCTTCTCAGCTCGGTTTCTATTTAAAGAGGCTTGTTTTTTATGGCAGTTTTCTTAAACCGCTTAATTGGTGCGAATATTGCGTTGAAATTGCCACATTTAATTCTTTAAACGTTATCAACGCTGGGGTAGAGATAAATATGAGCACAAACATGAATAAAAATTTACCAAAAATAAAATTGGTTTACCTAACTGTGGCTAGCTTGCTGGCAACTTCTCAGTTGGTGATGGCCGAAGATGCCAACATTAAAACTGAAAAAGTAGAGGTCATTAGTACCACACCGCTAGCAGGTGTTGGTTTGCCGCTAGAGCAAATACCTGCTGCAATTCAAACCGTAAAAGATAAAGACTTGGTAGAACAAAAAAGTTTAAGTATTGCTGATTTTATTAACCAAAACTTAACAGGTGTAAACGTTAACGAGGTTCAGAATAACCCTTATCAACCGGATGTCAATTTCCGGGGATATACAGCATCTCCGCTTCTTGGTACGCCACAAGGGTTGTCAGTGTTTGTAGATGGTGTACGTGTAAATGAGCCATTTGGTGATGTAGTTAATTGGGATTTAATACCTATAAACGCTATTCATAATATCAATTTAATTCCTGGATCAAACCCACTCTTTGGTTTAAATACACTGGGTGGCGCATTGTCAGTGCAAACAAAAAGTGGCCGTACAAATCCAGGTGGCGCGGTTGAAGCCTATATGGGTTCTTGGGGCCGCAAGGCTGGCTCTGCTGAGTTTGGTGGGGTAACACCGGATGGTTCAGTTGATTACTTTGTATCGGCAAATGTATTTTCAGAAGATGGCTGGCGCGATTTCTCACCAACTGATGTAGGGCAATTATTTGCAAAAGTGGGTTGGCAAAATGAAAGAACCTCTATTAATTTAAGTTTTACTGGGGCTGATAATAAGCTAGTTGGTAATGGCTTGTTACCCCAAGATTTTTTAGACAATCAAGGTTACAACTCTATTTTAACGCGACCAGATATTACGGATAACAAGCTGTCATTTATCAATTTAAACTGGAGTCACTTTTTTAATGATGATGTGCAGTTTAGTGGCAATACCTATTATCGTTTAGCCAGAACCAGCACATTAAATGGTGATGGTAATGATGAGTTTGATGGTGATGGCGATGGTGATGGCATTCCTGATGTTGATGTAGATGATGATGGCGACATTACTCAAGCAGAGTTAGACGCCGCTTTAGCACAATGTATTGCTGGGGCAGATGAAGATGATGCTGAAACACGTTGCTCAGGTGCTGTTAATAGAACCAGTTCACGCCGAGTAGGTTATGGCTTCAATGCGCAATTGACCTTTGCTCAAGATTTAGCAGGGATGAAAAACCAATTTATTACCGGCTTGGGTTATGACTACGGAAGAACTAACTTTAAGCAAAGTACAGAGTTCGGTTTAGTCAATGCAACACGCGGAATTAATGGTATTGGTGTGTTTGGTGATGAAGGCAATGTGCGATTAAATGGGGTAAGTAAAACATGGAGTATTTTTGCAACTGATACTTTATCGTTAAACCCAATGTGGCATCTCACAATGTCTGCTAGATACAACCATACCAAAGTCGATAATACTGATAAAATTAATCCGCTTGGTACTATCGAAGAAGTAAGACCTGGTGTTTTTGAAGATATTAGTTTGTCTGGTAAACACAGCTTTAGTCGAGTTAATCCTGCTATCGGTTTAAATTTTACACCTAGCAAAGATTTAACTGCATATGCATCTTACAATGAAGGTAGCCGTGCACCTACAGCAATTGAATTGGGTTGTGCAAATCCTGAAATTGGGTGTCGTTTACCCAACGCTTTTGCAGGTGACCCGCCACTAGATCAAGTGGTGGCAAAAACCTTTGAGGGCGGCTTGAGAGGCAAGTTTGCTAATGATATCGGTTGGTCTGTAAGTGCATATCGCGCTGAAAATCACGATGATATTCAATTTATTTCTTCAAGTGCTACAGGCTTAGGTTTCTTTGATAATGTGGGTAAAACTCGTCGTCAAGGCCTTGATGCTGCTTTTAATGGCCGCTTAGACAAGTTTAGTTGGACATTAGGCTATAGTTTTGTCAAAGCCACCTATGAATCTAACCTATCCATTGCCAATGAAGTTAACTCATCAGCAGTGAATGACCAAATTCAAGTCAAGCCTGGTGATTACATTCCTGGTATTCCTAAACACCAACTCAAGTTGCGCGCTGCCTACGATGTCACGCCATCATGGAGCGTAGGAACCAACATCTTTGCATTTTCAGATCAGTACGCACGTGGCAATGAAAATAACGAACATGATGGTGAAGGAGCAAAAGTCAGTGGTTATGCCATCATGAATATTGATACACGTTACAACTTTAATAATGGCTGGCAGTTATTTGCAAAAATGAATAACGTGTTTGACCGTGAATATAGTTCAGCAGGATTATTAGGCGAACACAGATTTGATGCAACAACAGGTCAGTTTGTAGGTAATGAGTCAGATACCAATGCATTTTTTGCACCTGGAGCACCACGTGCTGGTTGGTTTGGCGCGCGCTACGAATTTGGTGGTGCTAAAAAATCTGTAAGTAGCCTAGATATCGATTAAAAATTATTGAGGAACCATGCAACTGCACGAGCAAACAAAGCAACAAGTTAAATCAAATCAACACTTTTACAATGGACACAAACAAAAATTACGTGTGTTGGTGGTTGAAGATGAGGTGTTGTTTGCAAGGGCAGTTGTCAAGCGCCTGAATGCTGCTGGATATGATTGTGAGCATGCAGAAAACTTAGCAGATGCCAGAGTACTTGCCAAGCAGTTTTCCCCTGATATTGCTTTACTCGATATGCGTTTGCCAGATGGCAATGGCCTAGATTTGTTGCCAGAACTTACAGCTAAAGACATTGCAGTGATTGTGATGACAGCTTATGGTGAGTTAAGCGATGCGGTAGCTGCTATTAAGCAAGGCGCTACCGAATATCTCAAAAAGCCTGTAGATTTGGATGAATTGCTTTTAATAGTTGAAAAAGCTGAAACGTCTAGTCGTTTACATTCGCAGCTTGATTATTCAAGACAACGCAACGTACAAGTCACAGGTGGCGTTGAACTGATTGGTGACAGTCAATCAATGCGCGCTATACGTACTCAAATTGATCGTATTGCAAAGCTGGTAGGAAATGAAAGCGCAATCCCACCAACTGTGCTTATTCATGGGGAAACGGGCACCGGTAAAGATGTAGCTGCCCGAATGTTGCATCAATCAAGTGCTAATTATGATAAGCCGTTTGTGCATGTTGACTGTGCCTCTTTACCTGGTGAGTTGATTGAAAGTGAGTTGTTTGGTCATGAAAAAGGTGCTTTTACCAGTGCCCAAGCTTCTCGTGCTGGTTTAATTGAAGCTGCTGAAGATGGCACCTTATTTTTAGATGAAATTGGTGAATTGCCACTGACACTGCAAGCTAAATTGTTGAATGTGCTTGAGCGTCGCATGGTGCGTAGGGTCGGCTCAACAAAAGAACGCCCAGTGATGGCAAGATTTGTGGCGGCTACAAATAGAGATTTGCAAGAAATGGTGAATGAAGGGCGCTTTCGCTCAGATCTTTACTATCGCTTAAATGTACTGATGATTATTATGCCTCCATTGCGTGACCGTGGAGATGATGCTTTGCAGTTAGCACAACATTTCTCCGTGCAGACAGAGCGTCGTTATAGTCTTGAAAAGCGTTTTTTCTCGCAAGATGCTATTCATGCAATTAGAACGTATAAATGGCCAGGCAATGTGCGTGAATTAAAACATCAAATTAGCCGTGCAGTCTTGTTATGCCATGATACGCGCGTAAGCGCTGAAGATTTAGCGCTTAACCCTAGTGTGCATATGCACGGGCAGACGCAGTTTGTACAACCAGCTCAAGTAAGTATTAAGGCAACGCAAGATTTTGTCCCTAGCATGAATATGACGCTAGATAGTGCAGAAAAAATGCTTATAGAAAATGCACTACAGCAATCTAATAGAAATGTTTCTGAAGCAGCAAGAAAGCTTGGAATCACTCGAATGGCCATGCGCTATCGTATGGAAAAGCATAACATTAGTAGTTAAAAATTTTTAAGCAGTGAATAACTAAGGGTAGTTAAATTTCAAGGTCGCAATTGCGACCTTTTTTCTTGACGTCTGTCTTCGTGCTATCATTTCACTTTGTCATCGCTTGAATAATATTGGAGTTTTTCGCATGAAAATCGGTACCCCCTTGAGCCCAAATGCCACCAAAGTCATGCTGTTGGGAAGTGGAGAATTAGGCAAAGAGGTGGTAATAGCGCTTCAACGTTTGGGGGTTGAAGTCATTGCGGTAGACCGATACGCTAATGCGCCCGCGCACCAAGTAGCGCATCGTGCCTACATCATAGACATGACCGATGGCGAAGCCCTTATGAATATTGTGAAATATGAAAAGCCACAGTTAATTGTGCCTGAAATTGAGGCTATTAATACGGATATGTTGGCTAATATTGAGTCCAAAGGGTTAGCCACAGTGATTCCAACAGTTAAAGCGGTGCAACTCACTATGAACCGTGAGGGGATTCGTAGATTAGCGGCAGAAACCCTTAACTTACCAACTTCACCTTATGCTTTTGCTGATAGTTTAGAAGCCCTTCAAACAGCTATTGCTAAGATAGGCTACCCATGTTTTATTAAGCCAACCATGTCATCTTCTGGTAAGGGGCAATCACGGGTGACAGAAGTATCGCAAGTAGAAGCAGCGTGGCATTATGCAGCCAGTGCAGGGCGCGTAAATCAGGGTAAGGTCATTGCAGAAGGCCAGATTGATTTTGATTTTGAAATTACTTTATTAACTGTGCGTTCTCTTGATGCAAAAGGCAATATCATTACCAGCTTTTGTGAACCAATAGGCCATGTGCAAGAGAAGGGTGATTATGTAGAGAGTTGGCAACCGCAGGCCATGACCCCCGCCGCACTTGCAGAATCACAACGCATTGCCAAAGCTGTGACAGATAGCCTTGGTGGTCTTGGTTTATTTGGCGTTGAGTTATTTATTAAGGGTGATAAGGTTTGGTTCTCAGAAGTCAGCCCACGTCCGCATGACACTGGCATGGTAACAATGGCAAGCCAACGTTTTAGTGAATTTGATATTCACGCTAGAGCCATATTAGGTTTGCCTGTGGATGTTAGTTTAAGAGATGTTGGCGCAAGTGCTGTGATTTACGGTGGGGCAGATGCAAGAGCCTTACAGTATGAAGGTGTTGAGCATGCGATGGCTATTCAAGGAGTAGATATTCGTTTATTTGGTAAACCAGAATCGTTTGTTCGCAGGCGCATGGGCGTTGCACTAGCTGTTGCAAAAGATACAGACAGCGCTAGAAACCTAGCAAAACAAGCTGCAAGCTTGGTTAAACCAATTGCCTCTTGATTATGACAACAATACAAGAACCACAAGGTAATGCACTGACGTTTTTTCAAGTATTAGGTGGAGAGGCGCAGATTCGTGCCTTGGTAGAGCGGTTTTATGATGTCATGGACTCAGACCCTAAAGCGGCAGGCATTCGGGCTATGCATGCAGCAGACCTGACTAGCGCGCGTGAGAAACTGTTTATGTTTTTAACTGGATGGACAGGCGGCCCACAACTTTATATTGAACGCTACGGCCATCCACGCTTACGCGCAAGACACTTGCCATTTGCAATTGGTGAATCAGAGCGTGATCAATGGATGTACTGCATGATAAAAGCCATGCATGATTTAAAACTAGATGAAACGGTAATGATTAAATTATCAGAAGCGCTTTATGGCGTGGCTGATTTTATGCGTAATCAGCCACAAAATTAAATAAGCTTATTCAATACTACAGTTTTGACCATCACCCTCAGCACCAGCGGGTGTGGTATCTTTAGCCGTAACAGGAATATTGGCTGGTGGTGTGAAGCCAATGCCTGGGTCACGCGGTAAAATCACTGGGGCTTGATTTAAGCCCACAAACACAATTTGCCCTGCACTCATAGTGATATCACCTGCGCTGTTACCAGTAGCAATAGAACCGCTTCTTAAAAAGAAATAAGTACCATTTGCCAACGCACCACAGTCGTCGGCACACACACGCACATCAAACTGCGTACCTCTAATACCAATTGTCGCAGTTCTAGTATTACCGCGATAGGCATTTTTATTACCACGTTTACCAATCAAGCCTGTGACTGTACGCATACCACCTTTAAGCATTTTATAAACAAAACTATCGTCTTCTGGCTTATTCGCATCGTAGTTATACTTTTCAATCACAAATTCAGAGTTTGGTCTTAACACTATCTCACCGCCATCAGAGGTCTCAACGCGCACATAACCGTTGCTACCTGTTAGAATAGTGTCGCCAGTTTTGGCAATAGACTCTGGTGATGCAACCACAATTTCACCGTTGCCTTGCTTAATTTGTACTTGCCCAGAAAAGTGCGTTAAACGTGCATCTGCCCATACGTTTAGGCTAAAGAAAGTCAAAGCTAAGAGTGATAAAATTTTCATTTGAGGTAATTTCATTATTTGCATGACAACACCTTACCTTTAGGCACATCAACATTAATTGCACTTTCAGAACCGTCAGGATTCAGAATCTTGACCTGAATTGGCGTTAGCGCCAGCGCAAGGTTTTGCGTACTATCAATCACGTTTGTTTCAGTTAAGTTAGCCTCTTGAGTACCGTCTTCTTTGAAAATGTCTGCAAAAGCGATGGTATCTGTATTTTGAAGCTCATAGTTACTAGCTTCATCGCCAGATATTTCAATGCCTAGCACATCAATTTGTTTATTTGTGCCTACTTCTGCATCTACAAAATTAGCACTGGAGTTAGTAATAGTTAAGTTATCACCGGCGATGCGATTATCGATTAACGTCACTTGCGCTACTGTTGTACCGTCAAACAACTTATTCACACCTTGAGCGCTAACAAATAAGGGGGCTGGTGTAATTTCACCACTACTTGAATTGGTCATCACCAAATAGTTAGCGCCACCATTGCCATCATTAATGGTGTAACCTGAACTCACGTTAATGGTCCTCAAGCCTGCATTTT
>CAYXGE010000005.1:36598-40896 GCA_964464435.1 uncultured Methylophilaceae bacterium | reverse complement strand
CCCGCGACCCCCGGCGTGACAGGCCGGTATTCTAACCAACTGAACTACCGCTCCGTAAATACAGCGTCACAGACGGTATATTCTTCAAAATTATTGGTACATGGTGGGTGCTAACGGGGTCGAACCGCTGACATTCGCCTTGTAAGGGCGACGCTCTACCAACTGAGCTAAGCACCCATTGCTTAACCAACAAAGACCGCTAGTTTACACTATCTTTGAGTGCTTTGCCAGCCCTAAATTTAGGAGAATTTGCTGCCTTAATCTTAATTGTTGCGCCAGTTTGTGGATTACGACCATTTCTCGCCGCACGTTTACCAACATAGAATGTACCAAAGCCAATCAAGGTCACCATATCACCTTTTTTCAAGGCCTTTGTGATGGCTGCTGTTGTCGCATCTAATGAGCGGCCTGCAGCTGCTTTTGAAATATTGGCAGCTTTAGCAATTTGTTCAATCAATTCAGATTTATTCACTTTCATCTCCCTATCACTGGTTAATTAGTATACGAAAAAATCAGGCGAGTGCGAACAGCCACTGTCTGCACCCACTTTATAACAAGTTGAATCAGCCTATGTCAAGCCCACTAGATTAATTAATGCGTAATGATAGGTGCATCTTCTGGTTTTTTTATTTCAGGGGCATCCACCACAACTTCAACTGCAACTTCTTCAGCTAATGGTTGAGGTGCACGCTCGAGTGCTACTGATAACACTTCATCAATCCATTTAACTGGGCGTATATCTAAATGACCTTTGATATTGTCTGGGATGTCAGTTAAGTCCTTTACGTTTTGATGAGGGATAAGCACAGTTTTAATGCCGCCTCGATGGGCTGCCAGTAGCTTTTCTTTTAATCCACCAATAGGCAACACCTCACCACGAAGAGTAATTTCTCCAGTCATCGCAACATCTGCGCGCACAGGAATCTGCGTCAGTATTGATACCAGTGCTGTGGTAATGGCAATACCAGCACTTGGGCCATCTTTAGGAGTTGCGCCTTCAGGAAAGTGGATGTGTATATCATTTTTCTCGTAAAAATCGTCACTAATCCCGAGCGTTTTGGCACGACTTCTTACCACGCTCATTGCAGCTTGCGTAGATTCTTTCATCACGTCACCCAACTTACCTGTGGTAGTCGTTTTACCTTTACCAGTCAGCAGAACCGCTTCAATCGTTAAGAGTTCTCCACCTACAGAAGTCCAAGCTAAGCCAGTGACTTGACCAATCTGGTTTTCTTTTGCTGCCAAACCGTAATCATAACGTTGAACACCTAAATATTTGTCTAAATTTTTGCTAGTAACACTCACCTTTTTGGTTTTACTACCTGCTTTTGCAGTTAATAACTCTTTAACCACTTTACGACAAATTTTAGAGATTTCACGGTCTAAACTTCTTACTCCTGCTTCTCTTGTATAGTAACGCACGATATCTAATATAGCTTGCTCACCTATAGTCATTTCAGTTTCTTTTAGACCATGTGCTTTAAATTGTTTTGGCAATAAATAACGCAATGCAATATTGACTTTTTCATCTTCAGTATAGCCAGCAAGACGAATCACTTCCATTCTATCAAGCAAGGCAGGCGGAATATTGAGCGAATTCGAGGTTGCCACAAACATCACATCAGAAAGGTCATATTCAACTTCAATATAATGGTCAATAAAAGTATGATTTTGCTCTGGGTCTAATACTTCTAATAAAGCAGAGGATGGATCACCTCTAAAGTCTTGCCCCATTTTATCGACTTCATCTAGCAAAAATAGCGGATTTTTTACGCCAACTTTAGCCATGCTTTGCAACACCTTACCCGGCATAGAACCGATATAAGTACGGCGATGCCCACGAATCTCTGATTCATCACGCACGCCGCCCAAAGCCATACGAATAAATTTACGGTTGACTGCTTTAGCAATACTTTGACCAAGCGATGTTTTACCAACGCCTGGAGGCCCAACCAAACACAGAATTGGGGCTTTCATTTGTCCAACACGTTGCTGAACTGCGAGGTATTCAACGATGCGTTCTTTTACTTTTTCCAAACCAAAATGGTCCGCATCTAATATATCTTCTGCGCTTCCTAGATTTTTACTAATCTTGGTTTTTTTCTTCCAAGGTAAGTTGGTCAACGTTTCAATATAATTTCTTACCACTGTCGCTTCAGCTGACATAGGTGACATCATTTTCAACTTTTTGAGTTCTGCATTGGCTTTATCTAAAGCCTCTTTAGGCATTTTGGCACTGATAATTTTTTGTTCAAGCTCATCGAGCTCTGCGCCTTCATCTTGCTCACCAAGTTCTTTTTGAATAGCCTTAACCTGTTCATTCAAATAATACTCGCGTTGGCTTTTTTCCATTTGACGTTTAACACGTCCACGAATACGTTTTTCCACTTGTAAAATATCAATTTCAGCTTCAAGCAAATTGAGGAGATGTTCAAGACGTTTGGTCACGTTAAACATTTCTAGAATTTTTTGCTTTTCTTCAAGTTTTAAGGTGAGATGGGCAGTAATCGTATCGGCTAAACGACCAGCATCATCAATCGTTGCAAGCGAGGTGAGTATCTCTGGGGGGATTTTTTTATTGAGTTTAACGTATTGGTCAAACTGACTGAACACTGTGCGCATTAAGGCTTGAAGTTCACTATCTTGCTCTGTGGACTCTGATATTTCTTCTGCTTTTGCTGCAAAGCATTCTTCAGTTTCAATAAATTCAATCACTTTGGCACGACGTACACCTTCTACCAATACTTTAACCGTACCATCTGGCAGTTTTAGCATTTGTAGCACTGTGGCAACTGTACCGACCTCATACAAATCGTCGGCTATGGGTTCGTCGTTATTGGGGGATTTTTGCGCCACTAATAGAATTTGCTTGTCATGGCCTGAAGCAAGCTCTAAAGCCTTTACAGACTTAGCTCTTCCAACAAAAAGTGGAATAACGAGATGTGGGTAGACCACAACATCTCTTAAGGGTAGCAATGGAAGCAACCCTACATCGGAAGAAAAACTTGGTAACACGCGTTCTGTCATTTGAATACCTTCGTCAATAAAGAAGGTGAGCACAATATGCCACTCACCTATTTTGCATATGGGGTTGCATATCGATATTACAAGACATCATATATGAACTATTTCAGAATAAAAATAGCTCTTTTGGGTTAATTATCTTAATTAAACAATTTTTAACTGCTTTGTTCAGCAGTTCGCGCTTGGTCAGAGTAAATAAGTATCGGTTGCGTCTCGCCCAAAATCACACTTTCGTCGACTACCACTTTAACGACATGTTGTAGTGAAGGTAAATCGTACATAATATCAAGCAATGCATGTTCCATGATAGAACGCAGACCACGCGCGCCAGTTTTGCGCTCTAATGCTTTCTTAGCAATGAGTAACAACGCAGATTCACGCAACTCTAATTCTACGCCTTCTAACTCAAATAATTTAGCATATTGCTTGGTTAATGCATTTTTAGGCTCAACTAAAATAGTCATTAATGCAGATTCATCTAAAGACTCTAAGGTTGCTACCGCAGGCAAACGACCTACAAACTCAGGAATCAATCCGAATTTGATTAAATCTTCTGGCTCGACATCACGTAAAATTTCACCCACTGCGCGCACATCATCTTTACCTTTGACTTCAGCACCAAAACCAATACCACCCTTTTCAGAACGGCGACGGATGATTTTTTCCAAGCCATCAAAAGCACCACCGCAGATAAATAAGATATTGGTGGTATCTAATTGCACAAATTCTTGATTGGGATGTTTACGTCCGCCTTGAGGTGGCACTGAGGCAACAGTACCTTCAATCAACTTAAGTAAGGCTTGTTGCACGCCTTCACCAGACACATCACGAGTGATAGATGGGTTTTCTGATTTACGGGTAATTTTATCAATTTCATCAATGTATACAATGCCACGCATCGCTTTATCTACATCGTAATCACATTTCTGCAATAGCTTTTGCATGATGTTTTCAACATCTTCACCCACGTAACCTGCCTCAGTTAGCGTGGTTGCATCAGCAATCACAAAGGGTACATCGAGTACTTTAGCTAAGGTTTGTGCTAGAAGGGTTTTGCCTGAACCTGTTGGACCAATGAGCAAGATATTACTTTTTGCAATTTCTACATCATCTTTACCTGCGTTTTGACCTAATCGCTTGTAATGATTGTATACCGCGACAGATAAACTCTTTTTGGCTGCGGTTTGGCCAATAACATATTGATCTAAGGTTTCACAAATTTCATGTGGGGTTGGTAAACTTTTATCGCGAAGTTTTGAGCCATTATCGCCCTG
>CAYXGE010000005.1:27246-36498 GCA_964464435.1 uncultured Methylophilaceae bacterium | reverse complement strand
GCTACGGCTTGCTCAGCACTCATAAAATTGTCACGGTCTGTGTCATTTTGGATGGCTTCAATCGGTTGACCAGTATGCTTCGCCATGATTTGGTTCAGTTTTTCTTTTAAGAAAAGGATTTCTTTGGCATGAATTTCAATATCAGAGGCTTGACCTTGAAAACCACCCAAAGGTTGATGAATCATCACGCGTGAATTGGGCAATACAAAGCGTTTGCCTTTTGCGCCTGCTGTGAGCAGTAATGCCCCCATGCTAGCGGCTTGACCTGAGCACAAGGTACTCACATCAGGTTTGATAAATTGCATAGTATCGTATATCGCCATTCCAGCAGTGACTGAACCACCGGGTGAGTTGATATAAAGTGAGATATCTTTGTCTGGGTTTTCTGCTTCTAAAAACAATAATTGGGCAACAACTAAATTAGCTGTCATATCATTGACTGGCCCAACCAGAAACACAACACGCTCTTTTAAAAGGCGTGAATAAATATCATAAGAACGCTCACCTCGACCGCTTTGTTCAACCACCATTGGGATTAATCCCAAGGCTTTTGGATCCCATTCACTTTGCATCTCAAGGTGATTGCGTATTGTCATTTAGGCGTTTCCCATTAAATCATCAAATTTTACTTTTTTGTTACTTACTTTAGCGGCTTTCAATACCCACTCTACTACATTTTCTTCGGTGGCTAATGCGGCTGGTTCATCCAAACGTTTTACATCAGCATAATACCAACGTACTACATCTTCAGGTTGCTCAAAGCTTTGTCCAAATTGGTCAACCATTGCGCGTACTTGCTCACCAGTAGCAGTTAAACCCTCTTTGTTAACTAGCTCTGATAAAACCAGGCGTAATTTAACGCCACGTTTTGCTTGCTCTTCAAACATAGAAGGCTCTAAACGAACGGTAGATAAATCCACACCACGTTCTTGCAAATTACGCTGCGCCATTTGCCCTAATCTATCAATTTCTAAGTTGATAAGTGCTTGCGGCAACTCAACCTCAGCTTTGGTTAACAATGCTTCAAACACTTGTTCTTTAAGCTTAGCTTTGACACGCTTATCTACCTCTAGTTGCAAGCTAGCTTTGATTTCTTCACGCATTTGCGCGATATCACCATTTTCAACGCCCAAGCTTTTTGCAAAGTCCGCATCAACTTCTGGCAATTTAGGACGCGCAACTGAATTAATTGTGACTTCATAGCTCACTTTTTTGCCAGCTAATTGCGCTGGTTGATGGTCATCTGGGTATGTAATATCAAATGACTTTGTGGTTCCCGCTTTGCTACCCACCAAGTTATCATCAAACTCAGGATATCGACCGCCAGAACCAATTACCAAATCAATCCCTTGCTCATTGGTACGCTCCACCTCATTGCCATCAATTAACGCGCGTAGGCTAATATTAACCTTATCGGCTTTTTTTGCAGCAACTTTAACTGGTTCATACACTGCACGTTGCTTTAGTAACACCTCAATTGTTTTATCTACTTCGGCATCACCAATTTCAACGGTAGGTTTTTCAATTTTCTCTTTACTTAAATCACCTAAAGTAACTTCAGGAAACACTTCAAAAGTAGCCGTATACTCAAAGTTTTCTATCACATCGCCAAATGGTTTGTGTTGAATATCTGGATAACCCGCAACACGTAGCTTATTCTCTTGCACTGCCTCGCCAAATGTTTTCTCCACGGTATTAGAAAACACCTCATTACGCACTTGCTCGCCGTATTGTTGCTCAACAATTTTTAGAGGCACTTTACCTGGACGAAAACCCGCTAATTTAGCGGTTTTAGCCAAACGCTGAATGCGCTGTGCTATTTCATCCATTAAAGGTTGCATAGGTACAGATACCGTTAATTTTCTGCCAAGTGTGCTTGTGGTTTCAACTGTTGCTGACATGTAGCAATTTCCTTAATTCATGAATTTTGGTGCGAAAGGAGAGACTCGAACTCTCACGCCTTGCGGCGCTGGAACCTAAATCCAGTGCGTCTACCAATTCCGCCACTCTCGCATGTGTATCATCTAAAGTCTTTAAGCATGGCTTAAAGCGTTTATGAATATTTATTAAACGTCAATTCAATAAGCCCGCTATTGTATCTTAGAGTTGGCGCTTAGAAAACTAGAAATTGAAGTATAAATACATTATTCCATTTAGTTGACAGCTAAGCCATGCGATAGCAAGATGTTAGCCTTACAAAACCTGATATAGAAAGTTATTATGAGTCACCCTATTAATGCTGAAGAAATTAATATGTTAAGAGCAGAGCTTGAGATGCTGATGAAAGAACGGCTGTCACTTCTTAAGGTTGCTGGCGCGGCTGCTAGCCTTGTCGCCGAGCTTGATAGTCACGATTTACCAGAAGATACCGCTGAAGTTGCTGAATTGTTAGCTGTATCTATTAATACACTTAATGAAGAGACGCTTCAAGATGCATTACGATCTGTACATGCTGAAATCGTACTTTAAAAAATTGCCCTCACACATGATTGCCCTTGTAAATAACACTAGGTATGATGTTGCCGGGGAGCATCTGTGTCAAAACAAAAAATACAACACCCTCTATTTTGGAGATTGAGCAAGCAGCATATTAAGTTAGCCATAATATGCTTCGCCTTCTCTTTGCCTGCATGTCAACACCAAAAGTATCAAGCAAAGCCTATTTCAGTTGATGATATTGCAGCTCAGCAAATTAATAAAAACCCAAACAATAGTGATTTTTTAGATTATCTAATTACGCAAGGCTACTCACAATCTCAACTCCCGATTTCTGAATGGCAAGCTGACAACTTAAGTTTGTGTGCTTTTTACTTTCATCCTGAAGTTGAAGTTAGCAAACAACAATTGGCACTTGCTGAGACCGAGCAATCCTTAGCCCAATTGAACAACAGCCCAAGCATTTCAGTTGCGCCAGGCAGAAGTGATGATAACGTCAACCCATGGACGTTTGGCTTAAGTTTGAGCATTCCAATCTCTACTAACCAAAAAAGAAGTATTGCATTAGAAAGCACCCAACACCTCAGTGAAGCGGCACGGATTAATATTGCTGAAAAGTTATGGCAAATTCGTCAACGTGTTCATGTGGATTTTACCCAGTATCAGTATTACCAACTGCAGACATCTATCACTCAAGAGATATTAATGCACAAGCAAGCTATCGTTGCTATGCTTGAAAAGAGACTGGCTACTGGCTACAGTGCAACAGCTGAATTAACTGCAGCGCAAGTCAGCTTAAAAGAAACACGGCAGTCGCTCTCGCAGATTGAACATGCAATATTGGGTTTAAGCCATCAAATTGCACAGGATATTGGCCTTACTTACACAACGTTTAGCGGCTTACCATTAAACAAGCCCACTTTTGATGAATGGATGCATCCGCAAGCACATGCATTAGCCATGCCGCAAGTACAAACCCGTACGGTTTTAAATCGCTTAGACATCCGAGCGGCTTTGGCCCGATACGCCGCCCAAGAAGCAAAATTAAAATTAGAATATGCAAAACAGATTCCTGATTTGAGTTTAAACCCCTCGTATAATTTTGAAGAAGGTATTAACTTTTGGTCATTAGGCATTACCACCCTACTTCGCTTTGCGCAGAACAATAATGCCATGATAGCGAAAGCCAATGCACTAAGAGATGTTGAAGCAGCACAGTTTAATGTGTTGCAATACCAAGTGGTAGCAAATGCAGAAAATGCCCGTATTCAATACGTGCAAAAATTGGCTGAACATGCGCAATTGTTAGATCTACAAGAAAATGTAGAGAAACAAACAGCGCAAACAAAACAGCGCTTTGCAGCTGGCTTTGCAGATAGACTAGAACTCACTCAGGGCTTATTAACCGCGTCTATACAAAAGCAAGCTTCTTTGCAAAGTGCACTTAACGTCAAACTGGCGGCATTAGCCCTTGAAGATGCTATGCAAATTCCACTTAGCTCAAAACAATCATTAGCCAATAAAGCCATTAAAGAGGTTGCTCGATGAATAAAAAAACCGTCATTATCATTGCGCTTCAAGCATTTATCATAATTGTGCTGTTTTGGTTGTTGGTATTTTACGGCAAAGATGAATACGAAGAGGTGATAGCACAAGATGAACAACCAGAAGAAATTGAAACCGCTTCTATGGTGTTGGATAGTAGCAAAAATACACAAGGTGTCGCTACTTTAGTATTACCTGTGAATGTTCAAAAACAAAGTGAAATCAAAACAACAGCACTTACCAGTGCTCAGCACAGCGCTACGCTTGAATCTTTTGGTAACGTGGTGAATGTTAGCACCTTAATTGATGCGCGAGGACGCTATCTGACTGCAACCAACGATGCCAATGTTGCACAAATTAGGGTGAATAATAGCTTGCAAGAATTTAAGCGGATGCAACTGTTAAATCAGGATGATAAAAATATCTCTGACCGCGCACTTGCCAGCATTGAAGCTACTTTAAAAAATGACCAAGCGAGCGTAAAAACAGCGCAACAAATGGCCAATATTGCTAAATCAAGCGTACAACAAGAATGGGGTGAAACGCTCAGCAACTGGGCAATGCAAAATAAAGCCAATAAGGACTTAGATGGCCTGTTAAATCAAAGCGCTGTTCTTATTCGCGTATCACTACCATTTGGAACGCCCGCGCCTAGCAAAGGCGATACCATTGTTGTGAGTCCTGTAGGTAGCCATGAGGTATCGATTACAGCTAAATTTGTTTCTGTGGCCCCACAATCTGATTCCAATATTCAAGGTTCTACCTACTTCTATATTGCCAGTGCTGAAACGCTTCGTGCGGGCATGCGCCTGAGCATTGAACGCCAAGACACTACTCAGGCTGCAAAAGGCGTGATGGTGCCGCATCAAGCCGTTGTATGGCATGCTAACCAAGCTTGGGTGTATGAAAAAGTAAGCCCCGACAAGTTTGTGAGAAAACCCATTAAGACAGAAATTGAAATTGAAAATGGTTGGTTTTCACAAAGTTTTAAAGTGGGTGATTTAGTCGTGACTTCAGGCGCACAACTATTACTTTCTGAAGAATTTAAATCACAAATCACCAATGAAAATGATGATTAACATCAAGTATTAATCATCATTTCAGTGGAATCTCATCTCACGTAGTAATGTGATGTGATGTTGGAACTAAATAATAGCTAAATTAACTGTAGGACTTAAATTAAGATGCGGAACACCCAAGCATGATGTCTGCCCTCGTTAGGTTTTCTATTCGCTACAGCGGTGTCATCGTTGGCATGGCCTTGCTGATTGTGATGTATGGCCTCTATACGCTGCAACGTGCTAATTTAGATGTGTTTCCTGAGTTTGCACCAACACAAGTAGTCATTCAAACAGAAGCGCCAGGGCTCTCCTCTGAATTGGTTGAAAGCTTAGTCACTCAACCGATTGAGAACAGCATTTCAGGCACCATCGGCATTGATACCATTCGCTCGCAATCTATCCCAGGGCTTTCAGTCGTCACCATCATTTTTGATGAAGGCACAGACGTTTATTTAAATAGGCAAGTAATTTCGGAACGATTAACAACACTGACAAGCCAACTACCCAAACACGTTGTACCCAACATTACGCCACTAGCCTCTTCTGCAAGTACTGTGCTGGGTTTAGGCATTACTTCTGAAAAGCGCACGTTAATGGAAATGCGCACCTTGGTAGATTGGACTATTAAGCCGCACTTAATGGCCGTGCCTGGAGTAGCAGATGTGAATGTGTTGGGCGGAGATATTCGGCAGTTTCAAATCTTAGTCAACCCTGACAAACTAGTGCAATACCATTTATCTATTCAAGAAGTCTTGGCTGCAGCCAACAAAGCGACGGGGGTAAGAGGTGCAGGGTATATAGAAAACAATAACCAGCGCATTCTTATCAACACCCAAGGTCAAGCCAACAACCCGATGCAGTTGGGGCAAATGCCGATACGTCATCTCAACGGACAAACCATCCGCATTCGTGATTTAGGTGAGGTGATTGAGGGGGCTGCGCCTTCTATTAGTGCCGCTTCTATTAACGGTAAACATGGCGTATTTCTGGGTGTTCAAGGGCAATTAGGGGCAAATACAAAAGCCGTAACCGAAGCAGTAGAAGCGGCATTGTATGAGCTGGCACCCGAACTCAAAAATGAACAAGTGACCTTACACCCAAGGCTATTTAGGCCTGCTAATTTTATTGAAACTGCAATTGATGGCGTACGTTCAGATATTTTAATTGGTTCTATCCTTGTCATTTCTGTACTATTTTTATTTTTATTTAACCTAAAAACCGCGTTTATCTCTGCCGCGGCAATTCCCCTATCGTTACTATCTGCTGTCATTGTGCTGAGTTGGTTTGGTATCGGCTTAAACATTATGATTTTGGGCGGTTTAGCCATTGCATTAGGTGAGGTGGTGGATGACGCCATTATTGATGCAGAAAATATTTTTAGACGTCTACGTGAAAATCGCTTACTGCAACAGCCACGCCCTATTCATTTAGTGGTTTACGATGCTTCAATGGAAGTGAGAAGCTCAGTAGTGTATGCCACCATCATTGTCGTACTGGTATTTTTACCACTTCTTACCCTATCAGGCGTCGCTGGCAAGCTATTTGCGCCTTTGGGCTATGCCTATATCAGCGCGATTATTGCCTCACTAATTGTTGCGCTAACGGTCACCCCTGCTCTATGTTATTTACTTTTTGCCAACGCCAAACTAGAGAGTGAAGACCCCCCTTTAATTCGTTACATCAAGGGTGGTTACGCTAAATTACTTAGAAAAATTGACCAATTTTACAGACCAGTAATTGCGCTAACCCTCATCATAATTGGGCTAGGTTTAGGGATTACACCACTATTTAAAACGCAGTTTATCCCCAGCCTGCATGAAGGCCACTACATCATGCATATGACCACCGTGCCAGGTACTTCACTGCAAGAGTCATTACGTATTGGCGATAAAATTTCAGCCACAATACGTGAAATCCCTGGGGTAAAATCTGTAGCACAATGGGTTGGGCGAGCCCCCAATGCTGCCGATACGTTTGGCACGCATTATAGTGAAATTCAAATTGAGCTTGGCCATCTCTCTGGTGAAGACCAACGTAGCATTTTGGCCGATATCCGTGAAATGATGGCAGGCGAAGATGAAGATAACCCAAAAATTTCACCTACACCCGGTGTCAGCTTTGCTATTAATACCTTTTTAACAGAACGTATTGAAGAGACTATCTCTGGCTACACAGCAAGCTTTGTTATTAACTTACACGGCCCTGACTTAGATAGCCTAGACCAAGACGCACGTGCAGTTGCGCAATTACTCAGCAAAATTGAAGGTGCTAAAGATATTACTTTGCAATCACCACCTGGCACGCCACAACTCACCATTAGACTAAGCCCAGAACGCCTTGCGCAATGGGGTTTGCAAGCGGTAGATGTGCTAGAAAACATACAAGCTGCGTTTGAAGGTGTGCAGGCAGCGCAAGTGTATAACGGAAACCGTGTGATTTCTGTGAATGTGATGTTTAGCCCTGATGTTCGCGATGACTTGCGAGAAATTGGCGATTTACCATTAAAAAACCCTGACGGAAAAATTATTCATCTGCGCGATGTTGCAACCATTAACCAAGAAAATGGGCGCTCTAAAATTCTGCATTTAGGCGCAAAACGGATACAAACCATTACATGTAATATTCATGAACGTGATATTCAAAGCTTTTCTGATGAGGTTAAAAAACGACTTCATACAGATTTAAAATTGCATCAAGGCAACTATGCCACCTTTACTGGTGCTGCCGAGGCAGAAAAACAGTCTACTGAAGATTTAATTGTGCATTCTATACTGGCCGGCTTAGGCATCTTTTTGGTGTTATATATTGCGCTGGGCAGACTGCGTAATTTAGCCATTACCTTTATTAACCTACCTTTTGCACTGATTGGTGGCGTTTTAGCCGCCATGTTTACTGGTGGTTGGTTATCACTTGGTTCATTGGTTGGTTTTGTAACACTATTTGGTATTACCCTGCGCAACTCTATTATGTTGGTGTCGCATTACCAACATCTGATAGATGTTGAAAATTGTGTATGGGGCTTAGAAACAGTAATTCGAGGCTCATCTGAACGCCTACCTTCTATTTTGATGACTGCCTTAGTCACTGGTCTTGGTTTGTTGCCTTTAGCGGCTGCTAGCGGACAACCTGGGCGTGAAATTGAAGGCCCCATGGCCATGATTATTGTGGGTGGCTTAATCACCTCCACTATTTTGAATTTACTGATATTGCCAGCGATTATGTTGCATTTTGGTAAGTTTGAAAAAAGCAGTGAATTTCAAGAAACTTAAAAATCATTATGAAAAAAACAATATTTCTAAAGTTAGCTTGTTGCGTCTTATTTATGATGCCATTCATGACATTGGCAGAACCTAAAGAAGAACAAAGAAAAATATTACCCTACCTTCAGGCTGAAGGATATATTGACACAGTAGCTCATCTTCCAGCCATTGGATGGATTGATAATACCAAGATAATTTATGGCGTTAATACTGGAAATTATAAACCTGAACCTGAAAATTCTCTAAATGATAGCGATTATAGAAAATTTTCACAGGTCATGTTCTTTGATAGTTTAACTAACAAATCAGAATTATATCGTAGTGGTCAATTAATAAGTTTTAGGAATAACATTGTCAAGATTAGACTATCAGAAACCAATCCAAGAGCTACAAATGTTGAAAAATCAACAGTCTTTCTCAAGGGCTCTATAGGCGCTGAAGTAGAAGAAATTGAATATGCCAAAAAGCATCAAAAACCACAAAGCAAATGCCCATCAGATGTTGAAGAAAAGACATATACTCCAATTATTCTAAAGCCAGAACATGGATGCATACGCAAGCCAGATAAAGGTTCTACAAATAACCAATGGCTATATTTTCGTGCAGATGGTGAAACAATCTCTCTGAATGAAGTTCCTTATGGATCTTTTAGGAAATCAGCAGATTGGATAGACTGGTTAGGTGTTTATATCGTTGGCGACGCACTTAGCATGCAAGTGACAAGAACCAACGGCCCAGCTATTAATACGCCTACTATTATCATGTTAAGCCCAGATGGTAAGGTGAAGGTGATTGATATGGGTATTTTTGGATTGCAACATACTAGACCTACCAGAGCTGGCATGGTTGCCGAAACGCGTGGTTTTTATAATGGTGCGTTTATTAGGGCTTCAAATGGCTTACGGCTATGGCGAGATGGCCAAATCTACCATATTGCGACTGGGGAAGTA